>NZ_FNVZ01000003.1 GCF_900104625.1 Leptotrichia massiliensis | reverse complement strand
CCCGGGAAAATAGGTAGTTGCCAAACTTTTTTCTTTTGTGTGTCTCCGTAGCTCAGCCGGTTAGAGCATCTGACTGTTAATCAGAGGGTCGTTGGTTCGAGTCCAACCGGGGACGCCATTTTTTTTTAAAATATTCAAAAAGTAGATAAATTTTAAAATAAAAAGAAATAGAGGATGTGCAATATATTAATAAATGGTTTTGTAAAGATGAAGATAATATAGCATTATGAAAAATATAGATGACTTGGACAGGATACTTTCTGAAAAAAGTATTTTGTCTTTTTTTGTAAAAATATTTTGAAACTTTCTTAAATTTACTAATATTTTCATAATTTCAGTTAAAAGTTTTTATGTTAGTTAATACCTCAAAAGTAAGGATTATATGTAATTAGTTTGTAAATATTGAGCGTTAATTTCTAAATAAAAAAGTTTTTAATAAATTTATTAATTAAACTTAGTGTTTGTTTGATTTAACGAGGCAATATAGATAGGTTAAAATTTTTTTGAATAAAAAAAATTTAGTTGATTTTATGCAAAAATTAGTATAAAATAATTGAGTATATGGTAAAATTAGTTTAGAGTTAAACTAAAAAAGTAACGATTTAGATTATTAAACTTTAGTTTTGTTTCATTTTTAGTTTGATTTAAACATAAGGTGATTGTAAAAGGAAACTAATGAATAGAGTGATTTTACTTATGCTATTGAACTTTTATTATAAAAATACTAAAAAAAATAACAGAAAGTAAAACTCTAAAAATTAAAAATGTTGGACTTTTACAAGTGAGTATTAAAATAATAAAAAAAGGAGAATAAGAAAAGTATGAAAAAAAAGATTTTTTTAAGGGTAGTTTTGTTTATGTTGACAGGTAACATGATTTTTGCTGCAGCGAAGAATCAGAAAATAGAGAATTTTCAGAACATAGAGGTTAAGGCGAGTGATGTGCGACAAAAGATTGAAAATGAAATAGTGGGCAAAGCTGAGGTTGAAGTAAAAAGTTTTAAAAAAAATAAATTGAATAAGTTTATTTCAAAAGTAACAGGGAAAAACTGGAAGATGGTTTGGAATGATGAATTTAATGGAAATCAGCTAGATACTACAAAATGGACTTATTGGGAAAATGGAAATCCTTGGCATGCAGGAAATTACTTGGATGAAAATGGAAATTTGGTTAATCAGTATGGATTTGATGCGAAACATTTTTATTTAAGAGATAATGTTAAAATTGAAAATGGGAACATGATTATAACATTGAAGAAAGAGACAGATAAAAAAGTAAAAATAGATGGTGTAGATAGAAAGATTTTATATAGTTCGGGAGCTATTCATACAAGAAATCTTTACAATGTACAATATGGAAAAATTGAAATGAGAGCTGCTATGCCTAAAGGAATTGGGACTTGGCCTGCATTTTGGTTATGGCCTGAAGGGTATTCTTTTATGGATGGAAAACCAGCAGTAGGTGAGATTGACATAGTAGAAACTTATGGAGATGAAATGGATCGTGCTACAGGGACGCTTCATGTATTAAAAAGTGATAATACTTATGAGACATTTGATGGAGATGATTATAAACTAAGTAAATGGCCTAGGGAAAAATTGACTAATTTTAACACTTATGCAGTGGAATGGGACGAAAAGGAAATAAAATGGCTATTTAATAATAAAGTGTATAAAAGATTCTCTTATAAGGAATTGGACAAGAAAGGGTTGCAAAATCCATTTAAACAGCCTTATTTTATTATGATAAATGTAGCTTTGAGCAAAAAAACTGGAGAAGATGGGGATGTGGATTTTCCGACAGAAATGAAAGTTGATTATGTAAGGGTATATCAGAAAAAATAATTTATACTAAACTCATTTAAAAATAGGAATAAATTTTTATAATAGGATTGTTTAATAGTTAACTCATAATCATTAAATTAAATTATTTTTTTTATTTTTGTAGGATTGCTCATTGCCGCAAATCCTACAACCTATGGCTAGTCTACGACATTTTTCTGCACTGACAAAAAACTCTCTATGCTCAGATAGTTTTGCCAGCACAGAAAAATGTTCCGACAGGTTATTTATACTAGAATCTGATTAAAAAATGAAAATTATATTTTAATTATTTGAAAATATTAGGTTTATATACTTTATTAATTAGAAAAGTTTGTAATAATTTCGTTATTTAAACGGGGTTTAGTATGAAATTTCTTCTGTTATTTCATACGCTTTTGCCATTTTCATTACCCTATTATATTACCACATTATATTCAGTTAGTTTAACGGGGTTTAGTATTAATTTGATTAGCGTGCATATAGGTGAATTAGACGGGAAGATTTTTGAAAAGAAGTTTTTCTGTCTTTTTTTGTAAAAGAAAAAAAGCTATCTCGGTTAAGAAATAGCTAATTTTAAACTACTTTTTTTTTATTCAAAATAATTTTTGTTTTTATCAAATTTTTGTTGAACTTTGTCTTTTTCAGAAATTGTCAGTTCATTGGGATTTATTCCAAATTCTTCAAATTTCCAGTCGATATTTAGAGTTTTGTCGCTCCATAAAAGCCCGCTGTCGTATTCAGGGGCATATAAATCTGTACATCTGTAAACAAACTCTGTTTCATCTTCGAGTGTCAAAAAACCGTGTGCAAAGCCCTCTGGAACGTAGAGCATCAATTTGTTTTTGGCAGATAGTTTTACTGAGTACCATTTTCCAAAAGTTGTGCTATCCTTTCTTAAATCAACTGCTACATCATAGACACTTCCTTTTATAACATGGATTAATTTTCCTTGAGTGTGCTTTGTCTGGAAGTGAAGTCCACGTAAAACGCCTTTTTTGGATTTTGAGTGGTTGTCTTGAACGAAGTTCATTGTAAGTCCTAATTCCTCAAAGGATTTTTGGTTGTAAGTTTCCATGAAAAATCCTCTTTCATCTCCAAAAACTTTTGGCTCGATTATTACTAAATCTTTTATTGGGGTTTCTTTTATTGTAAAATTGTTCATTGATTTGCTCCTTTTTTTGTATAAATTTGATTATTTATTTCCGTACATTTCTTCGTAATATTTTTGATAATCTCCTGAAACTACTTCATTTACCCAGTCCTGATGTTCCAAGTACCATTTTACAGTCTTTCTGATACCTGTTTCAAAATCTGTTTCTGGATACCATCCTAAATCCCTTGCAATTTTCGAAGGGTCAATAGCATATCTCATATCGTGTCCAAGTCTATCTTGAACATAAGTAATCAAATCATAATTTATATTTTGCAAGTCAGTTTTTAGAACTTTTTTATATTCGTCATTATTTTCAATTTCTTCTTTTAAAATATCGATAACCAGTTTTACAATATTAATATTTTGTTCTTCGTTAAAACCACCAATATTGTAAATTTCGTAAATATTGGCATTTCTTAAAACTAAGTCGATTCCTTTACAGTGATCTTCTACGTAAAGCCAATCTCTTACATTGTCCCCTTTTCCGTAAACTGGCAACTTTTTACCTTCTAGTACGTTTTTAATCATAAGTGGGATTAATTTTTCTGGGAAATGGTAAGGTCCGTAGTTGTTTGAACATCTTGTAATATTTATTGGCATTTTGTAAGTTTCACCGTAGGCGATTACGATGTGGTCGGCACTCGCTTTGGAAGCTGAATATGGGCTTCTTGGGTCAAGTGAAGTTTTTTCTGTGAAGAAATTTTTTCCGTAAGTTTTTAAATTTGTTCTATTTTTTACAACTTTTTTCACTTCTTCATCGTCAATTATCAAGTCAATTGCTGTTTCGTAATCTTTTGAAAGGCTTCCGTAAACTTCATCTGTGGAAACTTGTAAATATTTTACGCCTTCTCTGTAAACTGGATATCCATTTTTATCTTTTGAAACAGTCCATGCTCTTTTAGCATTTTCCAAAAGATTTTGCGTACCAAGAATATTTGTTTCTAAAAATATTTGCGGATTTTCGATAGAACGGTCAACGTGTGATTCTGCCGCAAAGTTTACAACAAAATCGATTTCATTTTCAGAAAAAATTCTCGCAATTTCCTTTTGGTCACGAATATCAACCTTTTCAAATTTTACTCTTTCATCTTTAATTTCTTCAGCAATTGTGCCTAAATTTCCGGCATAAGTTAGCACATCTGCCACAATTACTCTAATTTCTTCATTTTTGTATTTGTTTAAGATATATTTTAAATAGTTGGAACCGATAAAGCCAGCTGCACCTGTTACTAAGTATGTTTTCATATTTTCTCCTAATTAATTCACTATAATTATAGTTTTTTTATTTATCATCCTAACCAAATTATACAATTTTTTTCAATTTTTTCCAATAGAAATTCCCAAGATTTTATAAAAAGTAAAAATATGCTTGACATAATGAAAAAAGGTTATATAATAATAGTAAAGGTTATTTTAATGAAAATTTAAATTTTTTAAAATTGTTAAAGGAAGTGAATTAAATGCGTGTAATTATTCTTAAAAATGCTGATGAAGTCGCAAAATGGAGTGCATATCAAATAGCTAAAAAAATATTGAAGTTTAAACCTACAAAGGAAAAGCCTTTTGTATTAGGGCTTCCTACTGGTTCTACACCGCTTGCAACTTATAAGGAATTGATAAATTTATATAATGAAAAAATATTGTCATTTGAAAATATTGTAACTTTTAATATGGATGAATATGTGGGATTAAAACCAGAAGATCCACAAAGTTATCATTATTTTATGAACGAAAACTTTTTTAAATATATTGATATAAAAAAAGAAAATATAAATATTCTGGATGGATGTGCCAAGGATTTGGAAAAAGAATGTGAAGATTATGAGAACAAAATAAAAGCGGCTGGTGGAATACATCTATTTTTAGGCGGAGTTGGAGAGGATGGACATATAGCTTTTAATGAGCCTGGATCCTCACTTTCTTCACATACACGTGATAAAGATTTGACTTATGATACAATCTTGGCAAATTCTAGATTTTTTGATAATGATATCGAAAAAGTACCAAAATTGGCTTTGACAATAGGTGTAGGAACACTAATGGAGGCAAAGGAAGTTATGATTCTTGCAAATGGTTATAAAAAGGCTCGTGCAGTTTATCATGGAGTAGAAGGTGGAGTAAATCATCTATGGACAATTTCGGCTTTGCAGCTGCATAGAAGGGCTGTACTGGTAATTGATGAAATGGCGGCTTCAGATATAAAAGTCAAGACATATAGATATTTCAAGGAAATTGAGGCAAAAAATTTGGATTTGGAAGAATATAAAAAATATTTAATAGAATTAGCAAAATAGAGAGGAATTATTGAGATGATTATAAAGAATGCAAAGATATTTGATGGGGAAAAATTTATTGAGGAAGATGCCGTTGTTTTGGAAGGAAAATTTATAAAGAAAGTAACGAATTTTTCATTGATTGATGAAAAAGAATTAGAAAATCAGGAAGTAGTTGATGCCAAAGGGATGGTTTTGTCGCCAGGATTTATTGATTTACAGCTTAATGGATGTGGAGGAGTACTGTTTAATGATGATATTTCACAAAAGACACTTGAGATAATGAATAAAACTAATAAGAGATACGGATGTACTTCGTTTTTGCCAACGCTTATAACTTCTCCAGATGAGAAAATAGAAAAAGCTCTGAATCTTATGAAGGAAATAAAAGATAAGGAGGAAATTGGAGTTTTAGGGCTTCATATAGAAGGACCTTATATAAGTGTTGAAAAAAAGGGAATTCATCGTCCTGAATACATAAGAGTTTTATCTGATGAAATGGTAGAAAAAATAGCAAATGCAGGATCTGAAGCTACAAAAATAATAACAATTGCACCTGAAAAGGCTAAAGTTGAACATCTTGAAAAATTGAAAGAATCAGGGATTAACATTGCTGTGGGGCATACGAATGCGACTTATAAGGAATGTATGGAAAAGAAAGACTATTTTAATTGTGCTACGCATTTGTATAATGCTATGAGAGCATTGGATTCAAGAGAGCCAGGAGTTGTAGGATTTTTATTCAATAATGACACTACAAACTGCGGGATAATAGTTGATGGGCTTCATATGGATTTTGCTTCTGTAGAGATTGCTAAAAAAATATTGAAGGATCGGCTTTATCTTGTGACAGATGCTGTTAGCCCTGCTGGAACTGAGAATATGACAGAATTTATGTTTGAAGGGAATAGAGTTTTATATAAAGATGGAAAATGTGTTTCGCCAGAAGGGACTTTGGGAGGTTCTTCCCTAGTTATGATTGATGGAGTAAAAAATCTTGTGGAAAAGGTGCATATTTCACTTGAGGAAGCACTTAGAATGGCAACTTCTTATCCTGCTAAAGCCGTGGCTGTAGGTGAAAAATATGGATTTATAAAGGAAGGATATTTTGCTGATTTAACATATTTTGATGAAAAGTTTAATATTAAGGGGACTGTAAGTAAGGGAAATTTAACAAAATACGAATAAGTTAAATTTGAAATTATGATATTTTGTTAGAATGTTAAATTTGTTTAATCTTGATTAATTCAGTATAAGGGAATAACAGTAAAACTGTTTTAAAACTCAAGTTAAAAGGCTGAATGTATGTAATTAAAATTAATTTTATTTTGAGAAACTTGGACAATATGTGATAAAATTTAAAATTTTTAGAAAAAATTTTTAAAAATCTAAAAATATGTTAGAAAAATTTGAAAAAAAGTGCTTTTTTTGTTATACTTTAGTTGAAAAAATATTTTAATAAAAAATTACTTTAAAATGGGATATAATTATTGACTATAATTTTTAGAAGTTTGTCTTTTAGAGTAGTTATATTATTATTTAATTTTAAAGTTGGATTACTATGTGTGAAATAACAGGGATTTTTTGATTTTAAGAAAATCTGAAAAATAAAATATTTATATTAAGGAGAAAAAAATGGAAAAATTGAATTTTAATTATCAATTTGCAAAAAATTTTTTTAACGAAAATGAATTAAGACAGATTAAACCGTATGTAGAATTAGCAAATGAAGTATTGACTTCAAAAAGTGGAGCAGGAAATGATTTTTTAGGATGGGTTGACTTGCCTGAAAATTACGACAAGAATGAGTTTGCCAGAATAAAAAAGGCTGCTGAAAAAATTAAAAATGATTCAGAAGTTTTAATAGTAATCGGAATTGGGGGATCTTATTTAGGGGCAAAAGCTGCGATAGAGTTTTTATCACACAGCTTTTACAATAACTTGCCAAAAGATAAAAGAAAGACTCCTGAAATTTACTTTGCAGGAACAAATATGAGTGGTGTTTATTTGCAACATTTAATAGAAGTTGTTGGAGACAGGGATTTTTCAGTAAATGTAATTTCAAAATCTGGAACTACGACTGAACCTGCGATTGCATTTAGAGTCTTCAAAAAAATGCTAGAAGAAAAATATGGAAAAGAAGAAGCTGCAAAAAGAATATATGCTACAACAGATAAGGAAAAAGGGGCATTAAAAACGCTTGCTACAGCTGAAGGATATGAAACTTTTGTTGTACCTGACAATGTTGGAGGAAGATTTTCTGTATTGACTGCAGTAGGACTTTTACCAATTGCTGCGGCTGGAATTAATATTGATGAATTGATGGCTGGAGCAAAAGATGCAATGAATGATTTTGCAAACAAAAATATGGATGAAAATCAGGCTTTACAATATGCGGCTGCGAGAAATATCTTGCATAGAAAAGGAAAAGACTTGGAATTAATGGTAAATTATGAGCCAAGAGTTCACTATTTGGCAGAATGGTGGAAACAATTGTTTGGAGAATCTGAAGGGAAAGATGGAAAAGGATTGTACCCAACTTCGGCAGATTTTTCAGCAGACTTGCATTCATTGGGACAATATATTCAGGAAGGAAAAAGATTATTCTTTGAAACAGTAGTTTCTATTGGAAAACCAGAAGTGGAATTTGTCATTGAAAGTGATAAAGATAACCTTGACGGACTAAACTTTATTGCTGGGAAAACATTGGATTATGTAAATAAAAAAGCAACTGATGGGGTAATTTTGGCACATATTGACGGAAATGTACCTAATTTAGGCGTAAACATTCCTGAAGCTACTCCTTATCATTTAGGGTATACATTCTATTTCTTTGAAAAAGCATGTGGAGTGAGTGGATACCTTTTAGGTGTAAATCCATTTGATCAGCCAGGAGTGGAAGCATACAAGAAAAATATGTTCGCATTGTTAGGAAAACCTGGATACGAAGAAGCTGGAAAAGAATTGGAAAAAAAATTGAACGAAGTTAAATAGTATTTTAACTGGGATATTTCTAAAATATCTTGCATTATGTTTTATCTAGTTTAATTTTGAAAAATTCTAGTAAATTTTAATAAATTTGATAAATTGAAAAGTTAATTTAGTTTGGAAAGAAGGTGGCTGATTTGGGACATTTTTTCAAGTAGCCATCTTTTGTTGTGTATTTTGTGAACTTTGGAAAGGATGTAGAAAATGACAAAGGAAAATTTGTGGAAAAATTATACAGATGAACAAAAAAAAGTGATTTTTGACTTTGCTGAAGACTATAAAAAATATTTGGATTCTGCCAAAACAGAGAGAGAATTTGTGGATTTGACAGAAAAGGAACTTGAAAAAAATGGCTTTGTCAATATTAATGAAAAAAGCGAATTGAAAAAAGGGGATAAAATTTATTTTAACAACAGAAATAAAAATATCATTGCAGTAATTGTCGGAAATGATATAAAAAGCGGAATTAATATGATTGTTTCCCACGTAGATTCTCCAAGACTGGATTTGAAACCAAATCCGATAATGGAAGAAGAAGAGTTTGCACTTTTAAATACACATTATTATGGTGGAATTAAAAAATATCAATGGGCTGCAACTCCGCTTGCATTACATGGTGTTGTTTTCTTAAAAAACGGAGAAAAAGTGACACTTTCTATTGGAGAAAAAGATGACGAGCCTGTATTTAGCATGCCTGATATATTACCGCATCTGTCTTACAATGTGCAGGATGAAAGAAAGGCAAGAGATGTTATTAAAGGTGAGGAACTAAAATTATTATTTGGGAATATGCCTTTAAATGATGAAAATGTAAATAAAAAAATAAAGCAGTTTGTGCTTGATAAATTGAAAAAAGATTACGGAATAGAAGAAGATGACTTCTTTACAGCAGAGCTGGAAGTTGTGCCTACTGGAAAATTGCGGGATGTGGGGCTTGATAAGAGTATGATTGGAGGATATGGTCAAGATGACAGAATTTGTGCATATACTTCGTTAAGAGCCTTGCTTGATGTTAAGGAAACTGAGAAAACTGTTATGATTTATTTGACAGATAAAGAAGAAATTGGAAGTGAAGGTTCTACCAGCTTGAAGTCAACATTGCCTGAATATGTTGTTGGGAAAATGCTTTCACTTACAGAAAAAAATTACAATGATCAGATATTGAGGGAAACTTTGTGGAACTCAAAAGCCTTGTCCTCAGATGTTACGGCTGCGTTAAATCCTGTATTTAAGTCAGTTCATGATGTGGAAAACGCGGCAAGATTATCTTATGGACTGGCATTTGCAAAATATACAGGAAGCCGTGGAAAAGTTATGGCAAACGATGCCGATGCAGAATTTATTCAGGAAATAAGACAAATATTTGACAAAAATGAGATTAAATATCAGTCGGGTGGCTTTGGAAAAGTAGATGAAGGTGGTGGAGGAACTGTTGCTAAGTTCTTGGCTTACTATGGAATCAGAACGGTAGACGCAGGGCCTGCACTTTTATCAATGCACTCTTTATTTGAAATCTCATCAAAAGCAGATTTGTATGAAACATACAGAGCATATAAAGTGTTTTTTGAATTAGATTAAGGAAAGAGCAGATAAATTAGGAGATAAAAATGGGTTATAAAATTATAATTTATAAGGATAATAAATTTTATAAAGAAGAGAACTTGAAACAAAATTGGGAAAATTTTATATATAAATGGGGAAATATCGAATCAGGAAGCTATTTTTTTGAAATAAAAAATGAGGAAACAGATGTTATAAGTGGCGTAACTTATAATCACACAGCTCCATTTGCAAAAAGATTTGAGGCTGTGGTGGATGAAGACTTGCCACCAAAGTCAATAACAGGATTTCAAAAAGGAATAGATATTTATATAGAGTATTATCCTTCTAAAAAGACGATTTCATTCACAAAAATGAAATTTTACAGAATGAACTTGGATATTGCTGATTTTGGATTGGAAAAGGCTGATAAAGTTGAAATTGCAGGGAACTTTAATAACTGGAAGCCTGATACTGAGCCTATTCATCACTTTGAAGGAACAAATTATGAAGTAATATTGGCTTCACCTGAGGGAGTTTATGAATATAAATACCTGATTGACGGTAAATGGTATCCTGAGAATGAAAATAAAAAATTAATAGTTGGAGAAAATGGAGCATTGTTTCCACAAGGAGATTTAGGAACTGGAAAATTTGTATATGAAGCCATTGACAAAAATACAAATTTGAAGGCTATCGTACATAATTATGACAGCTTGCAATATTTTAACAAACTTTCAGATAATGAATACGAATTTAAAATAAGAACTCAGATGAATGATGTAGAACGTGCCTATATTAGTGTTGTTTTACATGAAGAAGATAATTATGAAATGATTTATGAGCTGGAAAGGTATCAGGATAAGACAAACGGATTTGATTATTTTGAAAGAATAATAAATTTTGGTAAAGAAGCAAAAAAACTTTTGTATTATTTTATTCTTGAAGATAACGGCTCAAGAGCCTATTTTAATGGAAAAACATTGAGTTACAGCAAGCCAAAAAGATTAATTGTAAACACAACTTCTAAGGATATACAGCTATTTGATGTACCAAACTGGGCAAAAGAGGCAATCTGGTATAATATTTTTCCAGACAGATTTTATAATGGAAACCACTATAACGATCCTATTTTTAATGAATTTGGACCTGAAGCTTTTAAGCCTAACAGACTTCATGAGCAGAACTTTATCGAAGATTATAAATGGGAAAAAAGCAATAATGTGATAAGTCAGTTTGATAGAAATCGTTGGACTGCTGATTTTAGGGAACAGGTAATTTGGGAAAAACTGGGAGAGCGTGAAATTGACTACAGCTTAAAATATGCCAGAATGTATGGTGGAGATTTACAAGGAATAAAAGAAAAAATACCGTACATGAAGGAATTGGGAATTAATGCAGTGTGGCTAAATCCAGTATTTTTCTCATACCAAAATCATAAATATGGGGCAAATGACTTTAGACATATTTCACCAGACTTTGGGACAATAAAGACAAGTGGAAAAACTCATGGCGTGGAAATTAATAAAAAAAATAAATATGGAAATAAGTCGTATGTGGATATACTTGGCAACAAAGCTTCAACAAGCAGTGAGCTAAAACTTCTAGAAGTAAATCTGAATGGTAAAAACCGTGGGAAAAATGGCTATGGGGAAACAGAAGATCCATCAACATGGATCTGGACAGAATCAGACTTGATAATGGTTGATTTGATAAAGGAATTTCATAAAAATGGTATTCGTGTAATATTTGACGGGGTTTTCAATCATAGTAGCAGTGAGCATTGGACATTCAATATGGTGCTTGCGGATGGAGAAAATTCTAAATATAAGGACTGGTATAAATTTACGGATTTTGGACAGCACGTTCCAATAACTGATGAAATGAGTGAGGAACAGGCATACGAAACTCTTATTGCAAATAGAAAAAGAACTATCTACAATGCTTGGGGAGGATTTGATACATTACCTGAATTTAACTCGTTTAATCAAGAATATAAGGAATATATTTTTAATATTACAAGAAAATGGATGTATGGGCCTGATGGAAAAGAAAGTGAAAACTGGATGGAAGATGATGGAATTGATGGATGGCGTCTTGATGTTCCAAACTGTCTTGAAAATCAGAATTTTTGGAATGAATGGCGTGAAGTTGTAAAAGGCAGCAAGAAGGATTCCTACATAACTGCTGAACTTTGGGGAAATGCAGCAGGCGATATTAACGGTGGAAATAAATTTGACACTGTAATGAACTACGAATGGTTAAAAACAGTTATTGGATTTTTTATTAATCAAAGTCCTGAAGGTGGCGTAAGATACAAATTAAAGGCACAGGACTTTTTCAATGAGCTTCGGGAAAAAAGAACTTGGTATCCATATCAGGCATTGCAAGCGAGCCAGAACTTAAACGGTTCGCATGATACCGACAGACTTTATTCTAGAATTGTAAATGATGTGCTTGGAAGAAATCTGGAGGAAGGAAAACAGCTGGAAAAAGGTTATAACGGAATTCGCCCGGATTTAGCTTCAAATTATCATCCAAACACAACAATAGACTGGCGAAACAGCCCAATTAAACCAAAAGACATATTAAAATTAATCTCAGTATTCCAAATGACATACATTGGAGCACCAATGCTATTTTATGGTGATGAAGTAGGAATGTGGGGAGCAACTGATCCATATTGCCGAAAACCGATGTTATGGAAAGAATATTTGTACGATGATGAAAAAAATCCATCACACATTAACCAAAATGAAGTTTACCAGCAAAAAGTTGACAGTGATTTATTTGAATGGTATAAAAAGTTAATCAGAATAAGACTAGAAAATAAAACGCTTGTCTATGGTAAATTTAGAGAAATTATGGCAGATAATGAAAAAGATTTAATTGTTTATGAAAGAGTGATTGAAGATAATTCCATAATAGTTGTTATAAATAATTCTTTTAATGATTGGGAAAATTTGGAATTTGAAACGCATTATCAAGATGAAAGGTTTATAGATCTGGTAACAGAAGGAAGAACATTCAGAACAAGTTCTAACGGGAAAATTAAACTAAATATAAAAGCTAAAGAAGGAATGATTTTGCGAAAAGTTAGAATAGATGGAGATTATGAATAAGAACCTTGTAAAATAATGTGTTGAAAGTACATAAAAAATTAAGGAGCTAAATATATTGGCTCCTTATTTTGTATAAAATTATTTTAATTGAATAGTATTTGTTAAGTTTAATTTTTAATACTTGAAAAAATAGTAAATAAAAAACAGTCCACGAGAAAGAGGTATATGGACTGCCTTTTATGACCAATTTTTTTCTTCGGTTGTGATATATGAAAAGATTAATAATAATATTAACATTGTAATTATAACAAACTTTTTTTGAAAAATCAATACTTTAAAAATAAATTTTTATTTTAAAATTCAATTCTGATTCCAGTTGTAACTATGCTGTTGTTACCTTTTGAATTATCAGTTGAATGTTTGTAGTCATAATTTGCATACCAGCTCATATTTTCAGTAACTTTTGTGTTTATTCCAATTCCTGCTGTTAATTTATTTCTTGAATAATTTATACCTTTTACTTCAAATTTGGCATCTGGCGCAAAATTGTATGAAGCATCAAAAGTCAAGTCTTTTTTATTTAATCCATGAGTATATCCTAAATACCCTGTTATATCTGTATTTCCAACAGTTTTAACTGCTTTTATTCCTGCTGTTGTGTATGGCATGTTATAAGTTTTTTTATTAGCAGTCATTCCAAAGTTTGTATTTTCTTCAGAAAATTTACCACGTGTTACACGGTCTACACCTAATGCAACGTATGGAGTAACTGCGAAATTACCTGCTTTATTTTTTATGTCATATCCTGTTTCAAAATAACCTGCAAATATTTTGTCTCTGTGATTCACTTTTGAATGTTCAATATAGTTATTATTTAGGATGATATCACGCTCAACTTTACTGTCAACAAATCCTATACCTGCACGTCCTGATAAATAACCATTTCCAAGATTTTGTCTACCATAAATAGAAAATCCTGTCATATCAGCTTTGGAAATTCCGTTATATCTATTAAATTTGACTTTTCCTTTACTGTAATCGGCAGCCACACCTAAAATTGTATTTTGATTTATTTTCATATCAAATCCAACTTGTCCACCTTTTACATTTGTCTTACCTTTTGCAAAACCATTTTTTTCAATTTTTCCTTTTGAATAAATTCCAGCAGTCCATACTCCAAAAGTATTGTCATTTTCCAAACTTTTACTTAACATTGTCATTCTATTTGATAAATTTTTATTCACCGTTTCACTTTGTTCAAAAGTCAAAGCCTGTGCAGAAGCATAAATTTGCCCAGACATACTGTCAAGAGTGTTGGAATTTAAAGATTGCAATTTTGCTCCAAGTTTTCCAGCTTCAGTTTTTCCAGCTTCATAATTTGCATCTACATTTTCCAATGCTGTTTCAATTTGTGTTGCGGTATTTAGTTGTTCTGTATCAGCATTTAAGGTTTTGGCATATTCGACTGTATCTGTTCTGGAAGCATTTGCTGATAAATTTCCAGTTTCGGTTTTATTGATAGTCATTAGTCCGTTATCACTCTTAATTTGTGCATTTCCTTTAACATTTCCAGTAATTATATCAATATTTTTACCATTTTTTGTCAAATATTCTCCGTTATTATTTGTAATTGTTACTGTACCGTTTACTTCGGCATTTTCAACCTTTAAGTTAGCATTAATATCAGAATACATTTGAGAGTCAGTTGACATTATAACTGTGTTTGCTGCAGAATTTCCATTATTTATGAAAGTACCATCATTTTGGATATTATTTATATTTGAATCAGATACTTCCACTATAGCAGATTTTCCAATAGAAAGTTTACTTGGAGAAATTACTTTTTTCATTTTTAGATAAACGTTATTTCCTACGTTAGTTTCACCTGTATAAGTTGAAGTTCCATTTAATATGAGTGTTCCTGAGCCACGAAGAACAAGTCCTGCATCTCCCGAAATATCATTGTCAAATTGATAAGTCTTATTACTTCCGTCAAGAGTAATGTAAACATCATCACCAAGTGCAAGCCTCTTGTCAAATAATGCAGGTCCTTTCAAAGCTTTATCAATATTCAAAAGTCCCCATCCATAAACATCGTCTACTCCTTCATCTCCAATATCAGTCGCAGTTGAAAGAATCGTTTGTCTTAATAAATCTCCTGTCATAAATGGATACTTTTCTTTTATTAAGGCTGCTGTTGCAGTTACACGTGGTGCTGCAAAAGATGTTCCAGTATGAACTCTTCTATCTCCATCCACTTCTATAAAATAATCTGCAATTGTGGTTACAGTCCAGTTTTTTGCTGCTCCTGCTCCTGCTAAAGGTTTTAAATTATCCCAACTTAAATCACCTTTTTTACTACTGCTTTTAGAAGTAAGACCATTTACATTAATCCAGCCTTCCTCTAGTTCAGGAACCCAGTATGGAAGTGTTGCAAGAACTCCAGAAGTTCTATATTCTTTATTTCCAGCAGAAAATACAAATAATGCTCCGTTATGTACTGCCTTTTTATAAAAATCCTCTACACCATCATTAAGCTGATCTTTGTAAAAATTGTAGGATTTATTAGAATAAGTTTCAATTGTATATCCAAAAGATTGATTAAATATTCTTACTCCTCTTGAATAAAGAGCTTCGTATAAATCAACAGTATCTTTAACTGATCCGCTTGAATAAGGATGTGTTCCGTCAATTACATACATATTGGCGTCTCGTGCAATACCTTCTTTTCCAGCGATAAGACTTGTTACCATATAAGCATGATCTTCATCTTGTGGGTCTCTTTGGCTGTAAATCCGTGTTATATTTTTGACTTCGTTGTACAAATCATTGTAGTAGTTCCCATTAAAACCACTATCAATAACCCCAACTTTTACTCCGTATCCAGTATAATAAGTTTCTGAATTTTTCTGTGGATTGTGTCTATTATAGAAAAAATTTCCATGCCATTCAATATTTCCGTCATATCCAAACTTATAGTCTTCTCCTCCATCTATATTTGTCAAATTTCTCACATAAGGCTTGTTATAAGTGTAGGAATTTTCAGCATCTATAACTTCTCCATTATAAGTTTTGTAGCCAGCGACAACCGAAGAACTATTGTTACTAGTTGAACCACTATTTCCAGTATTACTATTTCCGCTGCTGCTATTATTGTTAGTACCACTGTTGTTATTATAGGATGGCGTTGTTGAAGGAGTTGGATTATTCGTAGAACTTCCACCACCTGATCCACCTCCACCACCGCAAGATACAAGTGCAAACAAGGAAACTAAAATAAATACAAATTTTTTCATTTTTCATCTCTCCTTTTTATTTTCACGTTCTAATTATTATATATTTTTAATTTTTGTATATTTTAACAGTAACTTTATTTCTGTTATAATTATACAACATATATTTACTAATATCAAGTTATTTTTTCAAAAAAATAAAAAAATTTGATCATTACACTATATTTAGTTCTAGTTATTTTTTTAAATTATTCGATTTTTATGTTTTTTTAAGGTATAATTATATTAAAGTTGCTTAAAATAAAACATAAAATATATGACTATCTAAATAAATATAATTTTTTAATAGTTTGATTTTTAGTATGATTAAAAAAATAGAAAGTATTTAAAATTATATAAAGGAGGAAAATAAAATGTCAGGTTTACTTTTGTTTGCATGGATTATGGTATTGGCAGTTATAATTGCTACTATAGTAATTTTTTTTAAAAACAGAAAAGAAAAGAATGAGTTTGATGATTTTTCGTGGGAAAGTGAAAAGAGAAAAGAAAAGAAACTTTTTGATAGAACAAATGATGAGACGAGATATCAAGTAAGGGATTCTAACTATGAGGAACAGCAATACAGTAATTCAGATGTTGAAAATAAATTGAATGATGATAAAAAATATAAAAATAATGACTTTAACCATGAAGATGAAAATAATTTACATAATCAAAATAATGAAATAAATAATCCTAGTAATAATTGGGAAAATAGAAATAATACGTATGTAACTAAGGAGAAGTTAAAATATCAAATTAAGAAGAATCAATATGATCAACCAAAAAAAATAAAAGAAAATGATTGGATGATAAAACCCAAAAGAAAGAAATCTCCATGGTGGGTAGTGTTTGGAATTATTGTTGCACTTTTTCGTTTTTGTAACAGTATAGATAATGCAAATAGGAAATCTTATACATCAAATCAGGAAATAGCTAGTCAAAGCATAACAAGTTTATATGGAGAGTGGATGGAAAAAGCTGAAGAATACGAAAATAATGGAGATTATGAAAAAGCTGAGGAGTATTACCAAAAAGCTGCTGAATATAATAAAGAGATTTATGCGGTTATAGGTACGATGTATTACGATAGCGGAGATAAGGAAAAAGGAATAGAGAAATTAAATGAAGCCTATGAAAAAGGTGCTTATTCAGCAACTGGTATGCTCGGAAGAGCTGAGGAAGAAAAAGGGAACATAGATAAAGCGAAGGAATGGTATGCAAAAGGAATTGAAAAACAAGATATTTTTTCACAACTTTCGATGGCTTTTTTATACAAAAAAGAAAAAAAGTGGGATGAAGCAGAAAAACTGATTCTTAAAGGAGCCGAGAAGGATGATAAAAGTTCAATATATCAGTTAATTTTGTTGTATTTTGAAACAAATAAGGAAACGGAAATGCAAAAATGGAAGGAAAAACTTTTTGACATGCCTCAGATAGGAAATCTTTCAGTTAATGAAAGAGATATGGTATTGTATGCTACGGGAAATGAAAATGACAGGAAATATGTAAAACTTTTATTAGAAGCAGGTTATTTGAAAGATGAGGGAAAATATAAAGAAGCAGAAAAATTATACAACGAAGCAATAAAATATAATAAAAGAGCATACAATGACTTAGGAGATTTGTATTATCTATATTATAACAAGGAAGACAAGGCAATAGAAATATACAGAAAAGGCCATGCTGAAGGTTCTTCACATGCTACGTATTCACTTGCAATATTAGAAAATAATAAAGGTAACAAGAAAGAGGCAGAAAAATTATTAAAGATGTGTGCAGAAAAAGGAAATTTAGAATGTCAGGAATCTTACGGTGAAATACTAACTGAAAATAATCAAAAGGAAGAAGGATTAGAATGGTTTAAAAAAGCTGCTGAACAGAAAGATAGTATTTCAATGTTTAAAGCAATGTATTACTATTATGAAAAGAATGACGAAGTAGAAGTTAAGAAATGGGCTAGAAAGATACTGAATGAAAAAGGAATATTGAACCTAAATTATAAAATACAAAATTATGCAGAAGAAATTATGAAGTCATAATTTTTTATAAAAAATATTATAATAAAAAGATCCTACTCAACTAAGAATGGGATCTTTTTTATGTGTTAAAATAATCTTGTGTTGATTGTTTTTGTTCAAATTTGTTGTAGTATTTTGTTTTAATTTTTTAAAGAATATTTTTTGATTAACTTATACAAATTTTAAGAAGAATATTTGTATATGCTATTTTCCTCTTTTTTTTACATCATTTTCTATTTCTTTTTTCCAGTTTTCATTAAGTTTACTGTTGGATCTAAACTCTTTTACTGCGTTATTTATTGAATCATAGTTTAGTTGAGTTCCAATGCTGTCAGATTTATATTGGGCGGCTCTTGATTCGTCTATTCCAAAACTTCCAGCTGTTTTTATTGCATCTATGTTTGCTCCTAAAAACAGGAATTCCCAATTTTCTTTTTCTTTTTGTTCACTAATTAGTTTTTTTACTGAATTTACTGTGTACTCTTTACTTGCATTTTCCATTCCGTCAGTAATTATTACAAATAGAACTTTACCAGATTTTTCCTTGGTATCCAATTTGTTTTGTTCAGATTTTACTTGGGAAATAGTTTTTCCAATGGCATCTAAAAGAGCTGTAGTACCTCTTACAAAGTATTCTTTTTCAGTCAAAGGTTTTATCATTTGTATTGGGATTTTGTTGTGCAGCAATTCATATTCGTTGTCAAATAAAGCAGTTGTTACGTTTATTTGTCCATTTTGATTTTTGTCTTTTCTTTGTTTTTCCAGAACAGAATTAAAACCTCCGATAGTATCAGACTCCAGTCCACTCATTGAACCGCTTCTATCTAAAATAAATACCAGTTCCATTTTGTTTGAATTTTTATTTTTTTTAATAAGAGGTTTTTTAGTTTTTGAAGCTGGAAAAATAATTAAACTTAATAAAAGAAAAACATATAAGTAAAAAACTTTTTTCATAAAAAATCACATCCTTATCTTTTTAATAAAATTAATGTTTCCAATTAAAGTATATCCAATTAAACAAAAAAGTCAATAAAATATTATTACAATATAAAATAAAAAGATTTAAGAAAATAAGATTTAGTTAACAGAAAAGGTAAAAAAAGATAATAGAGATGTATCAAATTTTTTCTCAAACTACAAGAAAATAATCAAATTTTTGTAGATATGATAAAATTATAGAAAAATATTACTATATTTCCTTTTTTTTTATAAATTTTTGTACTATACTATTGTTGTAGATACAAAAATATTTAAATATAAATCAGGAGGCGGTTTTATGAAATCTAGAAGTCTACTATTATTTTTAATACTATCTTTAGCTTTATTTTCAGTAGTATTATCAAATAAAAATAAAAATCGTAAAAACAGAAATGAAAATAAACCGAAAAAAGAAAATATGATTCAGACAGGAAACGAAAACATCAGGGAAATCTATCTTGCTGGTGGCTGTTTCTGGGGACTTGAGGCATATATGGAAAGAATCGACGGGGTAAAGGATGCTACAGTTGGCTATGCGAACGGTAAAACTGAAAAAACGAGTTACAACATTGTCGCATCAACGGATCACGCAGAAACAGTTCACGTAAAATATGACGCAAACAAAATTTCTTTGAGCAAACTGCTTAAATATTATTTTCAAGTTGTAGATCCTACTAGCATTAATCAGCAGGGAAATGATAGAGGCAGACAATACAGAACAGGGATTTATTATACTAATCCCAAAGATAAAGAAATTATTTTACAGGAAATTGAAGAAGAGCAGAAAAAATATACAGATAAAATTCAAGTTGAAGTTCAGCCTTTGAAAAATTATATACTCGCAGAAGAATACCATCAGGACTATTTAAGAAAAAATCCTAACGGATATTGCCACATTGATATTACTAAAGCAGATGAAGTTATCATTGATCCAAAAGATTATCCAAAACCAAGTGATGAAGAATTGAAAAAACGGCTTACTCCACTTCAATACAGCGTTACACAGAAAAAAAATACTGAACATTCTTTTTCAAATGAGTACTGGGACAATCATGAAGCTGGAATTTATGTGGATATAACGACAGGAGAGCCATTATTTTCCTCAAAGGATAAATATGATTCTGGCTGTGGCTGGCCAAGTTTTACAAAACCTATTTCAAAAGATGTTGTAACTTATGCAAATGATACAAGTTTTAATATGGTAAGGACAGAAGTGCTTAGCCGAAGTGGAAAAGCCCACTTGGGACATGTTTTTGATGATGGACCTAAAGACAAAGGCGGGCTTCGTTATTGCATAAACAGTGCTTCAATTAAATTTATCCCATTAAAAGATATGGAAAAAGAACATTACGGATATTTAATAAAATTAGTTCAATAAAATGAACAGGATAGGAGATAATTTATGTTTAATCAGCCATTACTGGTAGGAAGCGTATTCTTAGGAGGAGTAGCAAGTTTTCTATCTCCATGTATTCTTCCCATTGTTCCTGTATATTTGGGAATTTTAAGCAAAGGAAAAAAAACTGTACTTAATACCTTTTTATTTATTTTAGGACTTTCGCTTACTTTTGTAAGCATAGGCTTTAGTTTTAGTTTCCTTACGGGAATTTTCTTTAATGACACTATAAAAGTTTTGGCAGGAATAATTGTAATAATACTGGGATTACACCAGACAGGTATTTTAAAATTTAACTTTTTAGAAAAAAATAAATCTGTAAATTTGGATTTAATTGGGAAAAATTCTTCATTGCAGGCTTTTTTGCTAGGACTGACATTTAGTCTAGGGTGGACTCCATGTGTAGGCCCTATTCTTGCCTCAGTGCTTGCTCTTGCAGGGGAAAAAGGATCTGCAGTCTATGGAGGGTTAATGATGTTTATATACGTCTTAGGGCTTGCCACTCCATTTGTTCTATTTTCCTTTTTCTCTCAGGAATTACTAAAAAAAGTACGAGCTTTAAATCAATACACAAATTATTTTAAAATCTTTGGAGGATTTCTAATTATATTTATGGGAATTTTGCTAATAATGAATAAGTTTTAATAATTTTATTTTTTAAATTTTATAAAACAATTAGTAATCAAAATAACTAAAAAAAATAATTACAAAAAATATTTTAAATTTGATATAATACAGAAAGGAAGTAATTTTTATGAAAAAATTAATTGCAGCAATTGCAACTTTATTGAGTTTTGGAGCGATTTCATTCGGAAATACACTGCAGGGAGTTCAGTTAAAGGACATTAATAATAAACCTGTTTCCCTTAACAAGTACAAAGGTAAGAAAATATATATTAAAATGTGGGCTTCATGGTGTCCTATCTGTCTTTCAGGATTAAGCGAAATTAATTCTTTGAGTGCAGATAAAAGTAAGAATTTTACAGTTATAACAATTGCTTCTCCAGGGCAAAAGGGAGAAAAACCTACAGCCAAATTTATTCAGTGGTATAAAGGGCTCAATTACAAAAATACTACTGTTTTGCTGGATGAAAAGGGGGAAGTGCTAAAAAGGGCAAAAGTTTTGGGATATCCTTCAAACATTGTATTGGATGGGAACTTAAATATTGTTAAAACTTTGCCGGGACATCTGACAGCCGCACAAATCAAAGGAGCTGTTAAATAAGTGTATAGTATTTTAATAATTGATGATGAACCGATTATAAGAAGAGGTATTAAAACCTTTATTGATTTTGAAAAATATAAGATAAGTGATGTTTATGAGGCAGAAGATGGTAATTCTGCCTTTAAGACTTTTTCTGAAGTCTTGCCTGACCTTGTCTTGCTGGATATAAATATTCCCTTTAAAAATGGGCTAACTCTTGCCGAGGAGATGAAAGAGCTGAAAAGTGATGTTAAAATAGCCATTATTTCTGGATATGACTATTTTGAATATGCTCAAAAGGCTTTAAAAATCGGAGTTGAAGACTATATTTTAAAACCTGTTTCAAAGACAGATATAAATGAGATAATTTCAAAACTTATCTATAAGCTGGAAGAAGATAAAAAATATAACGAAGCAAGAAAAATTATTAATAAAATTAGTCAAGCTGAGAAATCTGATAAAAATATTTCTCATAGCAAGTATAAAGATATTTTAACAAAAAAAATTGAAGAAAAATACAGCGATATTTCCTTTAACTTAAATTCTCTGGCGGACGAAATGAATTTGTCTTCTGGATATTTGAGTTCACTTTTTAAAAATTTGTTTGGCATTCCTTTTCAGGACTATTTGAATAATATGCGGATGGAAAAGGCAAAGCTACTGCTTTTGACAACAGATCTGAAAAATTATCAAATTGGAGAGCTTGTAGGAATGGAAAACTTTAATTATTTCAATTCAAAATTTAAAAAAACTTTTGGAATGACACCGAAAGAATTTAAGAAAAGTGTGTTGGAGAAACTATGAAATTAAAAAGAACTATGAAAAACTCGATGCTGCTTCAGCTGTTTTTTTACTATATTATTGGAAATCTTCTGTTTGTACTTTTTTTAAGCAGTATTTTTTACTATACTTCAAAATACATCATAATGAACAAGGAAATTGAATATACTAACGAAAATGTTATAAGCACATCCCGTTATATTACACTCTATGCAGATAAATTGAAAAATATAATTAATCTCTTATCTGTTGATGCCGATGTTAGAAATTTTTTAATATCAGGAAATGAAGATTCAAAAAAGAGCATTGAAAAAATGATTTATTCTATTCTTGATAGTAATAAAGGAATTAAAAATATTACTGTAATCGGAAAAAATGGTAACATTGTATCCAGTGACAAAAATAATGATATGAAAATATCAGAAAATATGATGAAGGAGAAATGGTATGTCGATGCTATAAACAATTCCGATATGCCCGTTTTTAATCCCAGCAGAAAAAATTCCACCTCCTCTATGAATTCAGCTCTCTGGTTTCTTTCAATCAGTCGGGACATAAAAAATTCAAAGGGAGAAAATCTTGGTGTTATTGTTTTTGACATTAAATATGAAACTCTTGAAAGATATTTAAATTCTATTTCTTTTGGAAAACAAATCGACAATATTATAGTAGACAAAAACAACAATATTATTTACTACAAAGATGTGAAATGCTTTGCTGATAAAAAGTGTCTTGCAAAATTTTCAGAAAAGAATAAAAATAAAGATACATATTTATACGAAACACAGATTGAAAATACAAACTGGAATTTAAGAAGCCTTGCAAACACAAATGACCTAGTTACCTTAAAGAAAAATTTTTCCCACATAGTTATTATCATTTTCCTAGTTTCACTAGCTTTTTCATCCATTATTACATTTATCGTAATAACAAAGATTCTAAGACCTTTAATAAAACTGGAAAATCATATGCAAAACTTTGAAAATAATCTACGGGAATTTCATTTAAGCGAAAAAACAGGCTATGAAGTTCAGAACCTTGTAGAACATTTTAATGTAATGGTTGAAAAGATAAAATATTTGCGAGAATATGAAATAAAGGCTCTTCACAGCCAGATTAATCCACATTTTCTTTATAACACGCTAGATACAATCATTTGGATGGCAGAATTTGAAGACAATGAAAAAGTAATCAGCATTACAAAATCACTTGCAAACTATTTTAGGCTTTCCCTTAGCAACGGTCACGAAAAAATACCGTTAAAAGATGAAATTATGCACACTAAAGAATATTTATTCATACAAAAGCAGAGATACGAAGACAAACTTTCCTATTTTTTCAACATAGAAGATGAAAGGCTTCTTTCCATCGAAGTTCCAAAAATCATAATCCAGCCAATTGTAGAAAACTCCATCTATCACGGAATAAAAAACCTTTCTGGAAACGGAATTATCACAATCGACGTTTACAGAGAAAATAGCACTGTCAATATCTCAGTCAAAGACAACGGAATAGGCTTTGAAAAAGCCAAACAGTTCAAAAAAAGCAAGACAGGCGGTGTAGGATTTCAAAATGTCGACAAAAGAATAAAATTCTATTACGGCAAAAATTATGGCGTATTTATAAATAAAGACAACAAAACCGAAGGAGCAGAAGTAATTATAAAAATTCCTTTTAAATCAAGTTTGTAATGTATTCTCCTACTAAACTTCATTTAAAAAATAACAATAAAATCCTATAATAATTAATTTGATTCTTGTTAAAAAAATTAAAATCTAATTTTAAAGTATTCATCTCAAAGACTTTTATAATATTTATAAATAAAATTAATGCTTAAATAATTAAATTTAATTAAAGATTATTCCGATTGTATAACAGTACAATCTTATAAAAAAGGATTTAATTCCATTAGTTTTCTAGTTTTTACTATTTAGACAGGAAATAGTATAAATCCCTTTTAAAATCAAAAAAATTAAACTCTTGTTTAAAAACAGTTTTTTATAATGTTATTCTAATTTCAAAAAAAAAAAAAAAGACAATTATCATAAAAATGTGTTATAATGTAAAAAAAGAAAATACGGAGATGATAAATATGAAAAAATTGATTTTACTTGTAATTTTTGCTCTGACTACAGTAAGTTGCGAACTGTTCAGTCCTTCAAGATGGGCAGAATATGAAAAAGATAGAACTGAAAAAGGAGTAAAATGTTATAGACAATATGGAAATGTTTATTGTGAAGATAAATATGGAAATCGTTATTAATAAATCATTATGTGGAGAAGTGGAATTTTTGAGATTCTGCTTCTTTTTTTGCTTTTTGAAGAAAAGAAAAAACATTATTATACTAAACCTCGGTTAAATAAGAAATTTATTACAAACTTTTCTAATAAAGAATAACAACCCAATATTTTTAAATAATTAAAATATAATTTTTACTCTTTAAAATCCGTCGGAGCATTTTTCTGTGCTGACAAAACTGTTTGAGCATAGCGAGTTTTTTGTCAGTTCAGAAAAATGTCGTAGACTAGCCATAGGTTGTAGGATTTGCGGCAATGAGCAATCCTACAGAAATAAAAAAGAAAAAACATAGTAATATGGAAAAATATTTATTAATCAAAATATACAAAAAATACCCTAATTATTTTAATTAGAGCATTTTCCTAAAAAATCCATTTTACTATTTTGTTCCAAATATTCTATCTCCCGCATCTCCCAATCCTGGATAGATATATGCATGTTCATTGAGTCCAGTATCAATTGCCGCAATGTACAAATCTACATCAGGATGTTTTTCAGTAAATTTATTTATTCCTTCAGGGGCTCCAATAATGCTTAATACCGTTATATTTTTTACACCTCTGTCTTTTAGATAATCAATTGTGTAAATCATTGAACCACCTGTTGCAAGCATTGGATCTGCCACGAAAACTTGACTTTCGACAACATTTGTAGGCATTTTTGCGTAATAGTAGACTGGCTCTAAAGTTTCTTCGTTTCTGTAAACTCCCAGATGCCCTACTTTTGCGTTTGGAAGAAGCTGCAATATTCCATCTATCATTCCAAGTCCTGCTCTTAGGATGGGAACTAATGTTATTGGTTTATCCAGAACTTTTGTAGTGGTTTTTTGAATAGGAGTTTCTGTTTCAATCTCCTTGAGCGGCAAATGTTTTGTTGCTTCATAAACCATAAGTCCTGCTATTTCGTTTAAGCTTTCCCTAAAAAGTTTAGTGTCTGTATCTTTATTTCTCAAATTTGAAAGTTTATGTTCAATTAGTGGATGTTTCAATTCAAAAACTGCCATTAATAATCACTCCGTTCTTTTTTATACTGAAACTGTTTTTTCTTTAAAATTCATATTTTTTACAAAATAATATCGTCTACTGGTAAAAGTGCCGCTCCCATTGAGATTGACTTTCCTAAATCGATTTTCATAATTTTAATAAGCCGCATAATTTCCTTTGCCTGATTATCTTCCAGATACGTTACAAGAACGCTGTCAGTTCCAGGCCAGACGTGGCTATTAAAATGTTTTAACGTTTTGCTCCAACGACTGTAAACTTGTGGAATTATTATATATTGCTCAATTCCATATTCACGCATTTCCTCCTTTATTTTATCCATAAAGTAGGAATCAAAATATATTTCTATCCTCTTCAAGAAAACACCTCCTTTTCTTTAAAGTTTATTATTATTTATTTTGTGATCTTTCAGCCATTTTTTTTGCTTTTCTTGCTTCCTCTTTTGCCTTTTGTCTTCTTTCTTTTCTTTCCTCAACTATAGAATAAGCCACGGGTATAAAGAATAATGTCAGCAATGTACAGAACGAAAGTCCAAACATAACTGCTACCGCCATTCCTTGATAATAACCCGAACTTCCCTTGCTTGAAAATACCATTGGAATCCATCCAAGCACCGTTGTAAGTGTTGTCATAAGTATCGGACGAAGCCGTGAACCTGCCGCTTCCACAAGGGCCTCTCTAATTTCCATCCCCTTTTGCCGTAAACTTGATACGAAATCCAGTAACACAATCGCATTATTAACCGCCATACCAAACAGCATTAGAATACCAATCATAACAAACATGCTCAGCTGTATTCTTGTTACAGCCAGTCCAAACATTACTCCAATCATCGACAGTGGCAAAGCCAGCATCATTATTATCGGTAAAACAAATGATTCTAGCTGTACTGCCAGTACGACGTAAATAAGCGCTACTGAAATCATAAGGGCATTCATAATTTCTCCACCCATTTCCTGTTGGCTTTGAGCATTTCCTGCTGGAGCTATTCTATATCCTGAGGCAGGATTTGTTTTCTGGAATGACTGGTTTACAAATTTTGATGCATCATTTAGACCTTTTGATTTATCCAGATTTGCTCCTACTGTTACAATTTGAGAACCATTGTAAGTTTCTATAGAGGCTGCCCCTTCCACTTGTTTCATTGTGGCGATGTCTCCTAATCTTACAAATTGTCCTCCATTTGTTTTTATCATTATATTCAGTATTTTGTCAAGCGAATTTTTATACTGCTCTTCAAATTCCATATAAACTTTTAATGTTTCTGTGTTTTCAGTAATTTCTATCGGATCTACTCCCAATACAGTCTGATTTAACATTCTAGTTATGTCTGTAACACTTAGTCCATAACTTTCTGCTTTCACTCTGTTTACTTCAAGCTGTGCCTGAGGGTATCCACCTTCTGATGATGATTTTACATCTTTAAACCATGTCTGCTGTTTCATATCTGCCATAATCGCGTTGGCAATTCTGTTAATTTCTTCAGCATTATCCCCTTCCACTTGGAATGAATAATCTTTTGAAACAGAACGTCCTCCAGCTTTTGATGGGGAAACAGCGATTGTAACATTTGGAATATCGCTCATTTTTTGACGCATTCTTTCCATTGCTTTCATCGTGTCTTTTTTTACATCAACATTGATTATTGCTGATTGAGCATTTACTATAGTAGTATAATTTTTTGTAACAGGATCTTCTTTTACAATCTGTTCCATCTGCTTAGAAATTTCGTGTGCCACTTCCACATCAAGTCCTGTCGAAAGCTGTGCAACTACCGAATACTCGTCATTGTCAATCATTGGGAAAAATGCCGTTTTTACAGTTTTTCCAAGTCCAAAGACAACTATAAAAAATAGTACAATTACTCCGATTATAACTGCTTTTCTATGTTCCAAAGCTTGCTTTACAAGCTCTTTATATTTATCTCTAAACGCATTAAATCTATGTGCTTTCCCTGCCGCTCCTGATATTTTTTCAATATTTAAGAAAAGGCTTGATGCCATTGGAATAAACAGCATTGCTACAACAATCGAAGTTGACAGCGCAAACATCATTGAGAGCGAAATTCCCGCAAATACTTCCTTTGCAAACCCTGGAAATAATACAATTGGCAAAAATACGCAAACTGATGTTGCCGTTGAAGCGATCATTGGAACTATTACTTCATTTGTTCCACGTACCGCCGCAACAAGTGCTGGCTCTTTATTAATCTGAATATGATCAAATATGTTATCCAGTGTAACGACTGCATTATCAACCAGCGATCCTATCGCAAGCGCCAGACCCATAAGTGAAATTAAGTTTAGTGAGATTCCCTGTGTATTTAAAAGGAAGAAAGTAAATGCAGCTGATATTGGAATTGACATTCCAACTACAAGCGAAGCTCTTAAATCCTTTAGGAACACCAATAAGACAAGTACTGCTATTACTAATGCCTGTAAACCATTATTTGTTACGTTGGAAATCGCGTCTTTTACTTTTATACTGTTATCAACTATTATTTCATACTTTGAACCTGATGGAAATAACGGTTTCATATTTTCCAATTCTTTTTTTGCAATATTTGCAATTTCAACTAGATTTCCATCCTTACTTTTTTGAATTACAACAGAAACCATGTCTTGACCATCATATTTTGAATAAGAAGTTTTATCTTTAGTTCCATATTCAACAATAGCAATATCGCTTAATCTTACTGTCTGATTATCATTGTTTGAAATAATGATATTTTGTATTTGCTCTAGCTGTTTTAATTCTCCATCAACTCTTAGGATAAATTCTTTTGAACCATCCTTTACTGTTCCGCCTGGCACAATTGTATGAGCCGCTTTAATTTTAGCGTATATTTCACTTGGAGATAAATTGTATGCCTGCAGTTTATATGGATCCAGCTTTACTTTTACCTGCCTTGTGGCATTTCCGAATACTGATATATTTCCGACTCCCCTATTTCTTTTCAGCCTTGGTTCCAGCGTTTCTTCTATAAATGAAGTGATTGTCGATTCATCTGCTCCTCTTATCGCAATCATCATCGCCATATCCGAATTTCCCCCAGCTGTATTCAATTTTGAAACTACTGGATCATTGGCATCAGACGGCAAATCCTGTTTTATTTTATCAATTTCAGATTGAATCTGTACTTGCTTTATATCCGTATCTGTACCAAAGTTAAATTCTATCATTACACTTGAACTTCCATAAGTTGAACTTGTAGAAATATTTTTAATACCGTCAACATTAAGTGCCGCATCTTCTATTTTTTTTGAAATTTGAGTCTTAACATCCTCGGAAGCTGCTCCAGTCCAAGTCGTATTAACAGCTACTAGCGGAAAGTTAAAGTCTGGTATCAATTCCTGCTTCATTGACCGCATAGCTACAACACCTGAAAAAACCATGAATATCAGTATCATAGTTGTAGAAACGACCCTTTTCGTTGCGAAATCTGCTACTGTCATTTTTTCATTTCTCCTTAATCTTTTTGCTTTATAAAACAGCCAAACAAATTCAGAAAGTATAAAATTTTCAAAATTTGCCTGACTGATTATATTTAAAATATTAATTTTCTGTTTTTTGAGTTATAATCAATAATTTACTGTACTTTTCTAACGGTTTCGTTAGCCTGTACAACATTTTGTCCATCTATTATAAGTTCTGCACCTGCAGTAAGACCATTTCCAGTAACTGCCGCCATTTCCTGATTTTGATTTGTAATTTTTATTGGTATTGCGATTGCTTTACCATTCTGAACTATATAGACCACTTGTTCCACTCCTCTTACAACAATGGCTTTTTTAGGAATTATTAATCCATTTTCTGCTCCAGTGTCTATGCTTGCTGTTCCATACATTCCGCTTTTTAGCCTTCTTTCAGGATTAGGAATTTTGATTTTTACAATAAACTGTCTTGTTGCTGAATTTGCTGCAGCTGATACTTCATATACTGTTCCTACCATCTCTTCCCCTTGCAGCTCATCAATTTTTACTTTTGCCTGTGTTCCTACATGGATTTTATTTATTACTTCTGCTGAAACTCCCACTTCCAGTTGCATTTCCGATTCATTTACCACAGTAAACAAAGCACTTCCAGCTGATGTTTGCTGATGAAGTTCCAGCTTCATATTTGCAATAGTTCCCGTTGTATTTGTCTTTATTACAGATTTTCTATTTGTGTCATTTGCCGAATCCAGTGCTGCCCGTGCTGAGCTTAGGCTGTTTTTTGATGCATTTAACTGGGCTCTTGCAGCATCATAATTAGTTTTTGCTTTTAAATAATCTGTTTCAGTTACTAGCCTTTTATTATAAAGCATATTGTATTTTTCGTAATTTATTCTAGCTTCTTCAAGTGCGGCAGCGGCTGAGCTGATATTTGATGAGGCGGTATTCACATTTGAAGTTGCACTTGCAACATTTGATCTTGCAGCCTGATTGTCAATTGATACAATTACCTGTCCTGCTCTTACACTATCCCCATTTTTTGCATTTATTACAACTATTTCTCCAGAAGAAGTCGCTGTATAAGGAACTTCCTCGATACCTTTCAAAGTTCCGCTCGCTGTATAGCCCAAAGAAATTGAGTTTTGTCCAATAACTTGGACTTTTACTGGTCTTGCATTATTTGTTGCAGCTTGTTTCTTCTTTCCGCAAGATATGGTAAACATCGCAAGTATTGCCAATGCTACTACGATTTTTTTATTATATAATTTCATTGTTTATTTCCTCCTGTTTTCATATTTTCAAATCCGATTAATCAAGAAAAGCTCCATATTGTGATACAAGATAGTAGTATTTAAGTCTTGAAGTTGCATAATTTACACGGCTCTGGCGTAATTTTGCCTCTGCATCAAGTAAATTATTCATTGTTATCAAGTTATAATTGTATCTTTCTTTTTCCAGTTCGTACGTTTCTTCTGCACTTTCCACTGCAATTTTCAATGCTTCTAGACTTTTTTCAAGCGCTTGCAGCTTATAATATGTTTTTCTCATATTCGCCTTAACCTGCTCCAATGTCTGCTCTGATTTTACTTCTGCGATTTCTTCAGTTTTTTTAGCATATTTTACATCTTCTTTTCTTTTGCCCCAGTCAAAAATATTCCAAGTAAATGTCACTCCAGCAGCCGATGAAAAATCCTTCACTTCAAATACATCCTTTAATTTATTTCTCGAATCTAATGCCCCGTAATTTAGAGTTCCATTAATTGTTGGAAAAAAACTGGCTCTTTCCAGTTTTGTATTTTTTCTGCTTATATCAATTTGTTTTTGTGCAATTTTATACTCAGTATTTTGTGTTGTTAATTTTTCCATATCCTTTGCCAAATCAATTGTCTTGGTAAAATTGTCTTCCACTCCAAACGGCACTATTTCAATGCTGCTTGGATTTGGCACTCCAATTAATATTCCTAAAGATTCTTTTGCTATTTCAATGTTTCCTTGCTGTTCTACAATTTGGGCTTCCATAGCCTTTAGACTTCTTTCTGCTTCTTTGTATTCAGGCTGTGTAACCATTCTCAAGTTATATTTTTCAGTCTGAATTTTATAGTTTTCATCCAATGCTTCCTTTGATTTTTGCAGTACCCCAAGCGTACTGACTGCCTCATATACGTCAATATATGCCTGAACAGTACTTAATACTGTATCTTTCTTTGTTTTATCCAATTTCAGCTCAGTTAATTTTAAGCTGTCTTTGCTTATTTCGTTTCCTAATTTTAGTTTCCCGCCTGTGAAAAGTGGCTGTGACAGTGACAGATATTGCTGGTACGCTTCCCCTGTCTTTTTCGAAATAATATCTTTAAAATAAGCATTTGCCGAAGCATTATAGCTTACTGTAAAAAATTTTTGTTTCCAAGTTCTGCTTACATCAATTTGCCCTCTATCCATTTCTAACATTCCTATTTTTATGTCTTTGTTGTTTTTCACAGCCATTTCAGCAGCTTCTTGAATTGTTATTTTTTGTGCAAAATTGGGAATTGCAATTAATAACAGCAATATTGACACTGCTATTTTATTTCTGTTTTTTTCCATTTTCCCTTCTTCCTTCCTGAACTTATTTTAACGCATTATTTATAAATTTTATTATTTCCTTCAACGAATTTTCGACTTTTCTTGTATTTTGGATATTAATCAGGTCATCATCTTTCATCTTTTGCAAATTTTTCAAGACAAATTCATCATATAAAAATTCCTCTATTGAAATTAATATAAATTCTGATATAACATCTGTATTATATTTATTGCCATTTTTACTGTTAAATTTTTCAACAATATTTATTTTTATAAAATCAGTTGATTTTTCTTTCAATTCTTCAAAAAAGTTTCTTAATTTCGGGTCAATTGAATATTTTTCAACACTGTTTAATCGCATATTATTCAAAATTTTAACAACATAATTCATTTTAGCCTTTACGTAGTCTTCTAGAACTTTTTCTGGTACTTGATTAACATTTATATTTTCAAGATTTCTATTAATTTCTTTTTTTATTTTTCCTAGAACTTCGTAAAGTAGTTCATCCTTAGTTGCAAAATATGTATAAAAACTCCCTTTAGATATTCCTAGGTCCTTCGTAATATCCTCAACTTTAGTTTCCTTATACCCATTTTTTGCAAACAGTTCCCACGCTTTATCTACTATTTTTTTTCTTTTCTGACTTCTTGCACCCTTCTTCTTTTCCAAGCGTCTCCCACCTAACAAATAAAATTGACCTGTAAGTCATTTTTATATAATATACTGTTTTTTCTATTTTGTCAATTAATTTTGTATTTGAAATTATATAGTAAAATTTTGTTATTTTTCTAGGTTAAGACAGGAAGAAAAAAATTTTTTAGAGTTAATATATTATGGATTTAAAGACATTACATGTGTAGCTACTTTTGTTAATACATATTTTACTGCTAAAAACAAGTCTTTTCCTGTTAACTCATTTTTTGAATATGTAATTTCCAATTTTGAATTTCCTAAAAATTTATCTGAAGTTAAAAATTCTTTAGTCGAAGTTAATACAGGGTATTTTATTTTTAAATTATCAAATCTAAGTTCTTCAAAACATTCAATTGCACCTAATAATATGTTTAATGATATTTCTTTAAATTTAATTGTCTTAATATTTGTTTTGATTGAAGTATTTGCACTATCGTTATGAAATAAATCAATTAAATTTCCGTTTCCAGTAAGAACTTTATAGTGGTAAATTTTATTTCTCATGTTGGATTCAATAGTATCGATATTTTTTCTATCTTTAAGTAACTTTTTATTTGAAAAAGCAAGACTTTTTTTATAAAAATCATTTTCTTTTGATTTATTTTTAATCTTTTGTTCAGGTATAGCAGGAGTTTCTGATTGAAGTCCTGTTTTAATAAGTGCTTGTTTTAATTCAGAAATATATTTTGAATCATTTTTACTATGAAAATACATTGTTTCTAAAATACGATTTTTATTTGATACATCATTATCATATTTTCGCTTAAATTTTAACTCTTCATCTTCTATTACAAATGGACAGTATCTTGCTCCTCGTCCTATAAGTTGTGCTTCTTTAATTGTGTAAGAACCAATTTTACCTGATTTTCCACTAGATTGCCTTGTGTCATATAATCGTACAATATCAAATAAATTTAATACATCCCATCCTTCGTTTAGCATGTCTACAGCAAACACGATTCTTATAGGATTAGAAATATCTTCCAAAGAATTTACCAAAATTTGTTTTTCTTTGTTATCATCACTTGTACCATTTATAATTAAAGCAGTGTCTTGTGAAAATCCATTTTTAATAGAATGTAATAAAATTTCTAAATTTTCATCTTTTTGTTTAAAATAATGAATTGCTTTACTTAAAATATCAATTCCAATTGATTCTAAATTTGAAAGTTCATAACTAGTTAGATTTTTTATTTTCTTAAAAAAATTATTATAAAATGATTTTGATTCTGTAATTTTTCGTGATTTTAAAAGAATTACAGGTTTAATATTTAATTTCAAATCAGCAAATAAAAATTTACGATATTCACTTAGTACAAGTGCTATTACCGTTCTAGTCCACAAATCTGTATCTGTTGCGAAATTTTGAAAATCTTTTGTGTATTTGCTTTCTCTAAAGGAAACAAGTGAGTAATTAAATACTGTTTTGTCTTTATATTTATTATTTACATTAGCATCTTTAAGATCGCAAGTCGCTGTAAATTCGAGCATAATATTATTTTTATTTTGTATTAGTGCATTCATTACTGAATATTCCCATTTTCTATTTGATTCTTCTTCATTTTTAGTAGTTTTTTTGGTTAATGAATTTACATGATGACTTTCATCTGAAATAAATACAATTCTGTTATTTTCAAAATCGTCATATGTCAATGAATTTTCCTTAGCTTCAAACAAATCAATATGAAGTTTTTGGATAGTTGTAAATAAAATTTCTATATCTTCAGTCTTGTTGTCACTAAAATTATCTACTTTTTTTATATTAATTTTATTACCCAAATATTCAATAACGTCATTAAATAAATATTTACTTGATAAAGGGTTAGTAAAATTTTCTATTGTTTTTTCCAGAATATTCGTTTGATTTACAAAAAACAAAAATTTTCTATATCCTTTTGTGTATAAGTATAGTATAAGTCCTGCCATAATAACAGTTTTTCCACTGCCTGTTGCCATATGAAATAAAGTATGTACTTGTTTATTTTTCTTTAGCTTATCATTTTCATAATACACTAAAAAGCTTTTAAATGCTTCTATTTGATATTCTCTAAGTATAATTTTTTTAGATAAACCTTTTGTAATAATTTCAGGTATATCAATGGAAATAGCTTCTTCTTTTAAAATATCTACTTTTTGGTATAAAAATTGTTCATTCATTTACTTAACCTCTATTTTATTTTTTATATAACTTAATAAATCTTTGTAATTTTTTAATTCTGTTATATAATTATTAATTTGGCTTTCTGTATCGAATCTTGTACAAGTTCCCTTTTTTTGAATTTTTGAATTTTTAATTTCTCGATAATCAATAGCACCCATAATATAAGCTTTAGTGTAAACTTTGTCGATATCATTTTTAATTATATATGTTAAAACTACAAAATAATCATCAGACTTATTTGCCTGGATAACTGGATATAAGAAATTCCAATTTTTATTTGGAGTATAAATAGTTTCAGCAGTTTTTACATCTAAATAAAAAGTTTTGTTCTTATTATTTATCGCAATATCATATTTATCATAAAAATATTCTCTAATTACATTTATTTCTTCTGTAGTAGGTTTAACTTTTTTTAAAATATTTTCTATTTTTGAAAAATTGAATTGTTCTTTCCAATGATTAATATTGAATTTAGAAAGATCTAAGTTATTTTTTAAATAATTCAATACAATTTGCTCAGATATATATCCTAATTCACTATCATGTTCTACAACTGTAAATTTATTATGATTTATTCCATTATTTTTTAAAAATTCCTTACATCTTTGTCTAAAATTTGAAAATTTTTTAGCATTTAAAATTATATTTTTATACTTATTTTCCTTTAAATCAAAATTAATATACATATTATATTTTCCCCCTAATTAAATTTTATAAAATGATTCTGAGAATTTTTTGTCATTCTTAGTTATCTCAAAAGTTTCATCTTCTATATCTGAGTAATTTACATACAGTTTATTTTTATCCACTATATTAATAAGAACCATTTTTTTCTCTTCCAATGATAAGTATCTAAAATTTTCATCTGCTTTTTTTAGTTCTTCCCTTGTAACGTATGGAATAATTCTTTCATCACTGTATACTTCTTCTTTTACTTCTAAAATATTATTTTCAGTTGCTAAGTTTATTTTATTTATAATTAAATTTGCATTTTCAAGAAGTTCACAATATACAAATGAACCTCCACCCTTCCAATTTAAAGCTTTAGAAATACCTGTCTGCTCACCTTCGATAACTTTAGATAATCTTTTCACAGATATATCTTCCACATAATTCATTTGTTCGATTCCTATATATCTACGCCCCATTTTGTGGGCAACAGCACAAGTTGTTCCCGAACCAAGGTGATAGTCTAGTACTATATCATTTTCTTTTGTGGAAATTTCAATTATTTTTTTTATCAAATCTTCAGATTTTGGATAATCAAAAATATTTTTGCCAAATAATTCTTTCAAATCTTTATTAGCATCTTGATTTGTAGCGACATCATCCCACCAAGAATTAACAATAACCCCTTTTAAATTTTTTTCTGATAAAAATAACTTGTATCTAGGTTTTCCTTCTCCTTTTTTAGGGAAAACAATTCTATTATCATTTAAAAGTTCATAAAATGTTTCTTCTTTAAATCTCCATTCGTCTGTTATTTGTTTTCCAGTAGGAGTTGTGATAGTATATAAAGAACCGCCTTTATTAGTGCACGGCATTGTCTTATACGCACCTCTAATATCATTATCTGGGTTTTTATAATCTTTAGAGTCTGTATTGTTTAGTATATTATTAAGAGTTGCTAGTTCGCTTTTTTTATAAATTAGTATATATTCATGGATAATTGATAAATTTTTACTTAAATTAGCCTGCGACTTTCTTCTTCTGTAAACAATTGTTCCAATAAATTTTTCTCTACCAAAAATCTCATCCATCAAAACTTTTAAATATGCCTGTTCATTATCATCAATTTGAACAAAAATAAAACCATCATTACTTAGCAGTTTTTTAGCCAATTCTAATCGATTTTTCATGAATGTTAGCCAAGCTGAATGGTTAAATTTATCGTTATATTTAAAACTATCAGAACCTGTATTGTAGGGTGGGTCTATGTAGATACATTTAATTTTTTCGCCGTATCTTTTTAACAGACTAGACAATACAATTAAATTATTACCTTTAATTATTAAATTATCATTATCATTAAAAATTATATTTTTTTCTATTCCATTTTTTGTATATCTTTTAGCATTTGTTAATATTTTTGGATTAAGCATACGAGTTATTTCATCACTTGCAATTATTTCATTATGAAAAATTTCGTTATTTTTTTGATCCTCTTTATTTTGACCTCCTTGAAGGACACAATCTTTATATGGAAAATTCAATACTACATCATTGGATTTAGAAATAAATTCTTCATTTTTAGTTAAACCAATTTTATTTATATATCTTGTGTATGAGTTTGCCAAAAATTCTTTTGATTCTATAAACCAAGCAAATTTTTGCTTATCAAAAACAAGTGTACCGTTTACTTCTTGAAAAAATCTTTCTTTAATTTTGGGGTTAGAAATAAGTACAAAAAGCAAGTCTTTATCCATGTTTATTATATCCTGATAAACACTAGCTTTAAGTAATTTTCCATCTTCTGATACGTACTTTTTTAATGTTAATAGTACATCAATTACTATTTCAAAAATATTTTTATTCATTTTTTGCCTCCCAGTTAGAATATATAATGTTTTCCAAATTCATATTTTAAATTTTTATTATTGTATTTATCAATTTTAATAATTTAGTAATTATTGCTACTAAATAATGTTAAATTTATTATAAAATTATGTTTGTTTCTTGTTTTGATTATACTATTTCAAAAAAATTATTTCAAGAAAAATCATTTTAAGAAATTTTATTATAAATTATTTTGCGTTTGAAACAACTGATTTAGTGAGAATTTTAGATATTTATAAGTTAAAATTTACATAGTTTTAAAATAAAAAATAAAAATAATAGTTTTTAAAATGAAAAACAAAGATTTGTATGCTATACTTCAAAGCTGCATATAATAAAAAAAGAAAGACTTTTGTAGTAAGATTATTTGGGAGGATAGGACAATGTGGGACATTGCCGAAAATGTTGAAGAAAGAAGGGATATTGAGCAAAAAACGTTAAATGGGGTAAAAATAAAAATTATAGGAATAGGGAAAATAGGGAACAATGTAATAAATAAAATGGCAGTAAGAGATGATATAAAAGCTAATTTTATAGCAGTGGATGCTGAAAAAATTAATCTAGATAATTCAAAAGCTGATACAAAAATATTTGTATCTTCGATGATTTCTTATGAAGCCGTAGAGGGTTTAAAAAAACAAATTAAAAAAGACCTAGAAAAGACAGATATGGCATTTATTATAGCTGAAATGGGTGAAAAAACTGGAACACCTGCCTCAGCTATTATTGCAGAAATTGCAAAATCAATGGATGTATTAACTGTTGCTATTGTATCAAAACCCTTTAAATTTGAAGCTCCTAATAAAATAAAACTTGCTAAAAAAGGAAAGAAAAGATTAAAACATTTCGCTGATACTGTAATAGTTATTCCATATCAAAAATTAAATGATTTATACGCAAACTTTTCATTGGCAAATATCTATGAAAAAGGAGAAAAAGCCTTTGTAACAATTGTAAAAGGAATATTGGACTTAATAAAAAAACAAGGAATTGTAAATTTAGACTTTGCAGATATTAAATCTATATTGCAAAATTCAGGCAAAACAGTATTGGGCTTTGGGAAAGCAGACGGAGAGGATAGAGCAAAAAAGGCAGTAGAACAAGCACTAAATCCCCCACTTCTAGAACGTTCAATAAAAGGTGCAGGAAAAATACTAATGAACATAACCTCAGGAAATGACATACGCCTCGAAGAAATTAGCCAAATTGCCACAGCAGTAGCCAAAAGTTCCGAAAATCCAGAATTATTTCTCGCATGGGGAACAGTCTTTGAAGAAACTAAATTTGAAAATTCTGAAGATTTTGAACAAAAAGGGAGCTGTGTAAAGGTATATTTGATTGCAACAAATTTTTCGGATTAATAAAAAAATTAAAAATTTATAAATAAAAAAAGAAAAAACATTGACTAATTAATTAGATATGATATAATTACATTGAAAGAAAAGTTTAAAAACAGGTGTTACACTACCTTAAAATGAAGCAACTTTAAATGCAAAGCTACCAATTATGGTAGCTTTTTGTTATTATTAGAAGAAAAAGCGAAATTGTATAAAAAATAGTAAAAAGTTCTAATATATTTGATAAAAATATGTTAAAATCTAGAAAAGAAAACTTTATATATAAAGGAGAAGAAAAATGGACGGTGTTGGAATAAAAGTTGTCGGAATCGGTACAGTGGGAAATAATGTATTGAATAAAATAATGGAGAAAAAGATTGCAGAAGTTGAACTTGTGGGAATTGATGCAAATCAACGGAATTTGGATAAACTGAATGTAGGAACAAAAATATTGGCTTCTGAAGATTTAAGTGAAAAAGTGCAGAGTGCATTGAAAAATACTAATTTAGTATTTATTTTGACAGAAATGTCGGAAAAGAAAAATAACGAGATAGCCTGCATTGTTTCAGAAGTTGCCAAAACAATGGGAATATTGACAGTAGTTGTAGTTGCTACATCAATTAATTCAAATGGAGAAAATAATGAAATCAAAAAATTAGAAGAAGTTTCTGATACTGTTATAGTTTTGCCTCTTAAAAAATTAGTGGAAGCAGATTCTAGTGCAGCTTTTGATAAATTATTTGAAAAAAGAGATGAAATTTTTATAAAAAATGTAGAATTTATAACAAATCTAATAAAAAAACAAGGGATAGTGAATCTTGATTTTGATGATGTAAAAATAATGCTAGAAAATTCAGGGGAAGGCATAACAGCATTTGGTAAAGGTGAAGGGCAGGATAAGGTAAAACTTGCTACAGAACAAATAATAAACAGCCCTTTTATAAAAAATCTTCCAAAAGCGAAAAAGATACTGTTAAGCGTTACAGCAGGACCAGACATTGGATTAACGGATTTACAGGAAATAACTATGATTATAAATGAAAAAATTGGAGCAGACCAAACAAATATACTATGGGGATACATTATGGATGTTAAGCTTGAAGATAAAATTGAAGTGGAAATGTTGATAACGGATTTTTCTAAATAAATGTATATAAAATAATACTAAAGTTGAAGTGTGTATTATAGAAAAAAGTAAATATGAAAAATTAGAAGTTATAGAGGTAAAAGTGTGATAAGAGAGATTAATATACTAGATGCGAAGGATATACAAGAAATTTGTAAAGATGAGTTAGGATATAATGTTGATATTAAGACTGTCAAGACACAAATTGAAAAATTATCTATTGATTATGAACATCATATTATCGCAGTATATGAAGATAAAGAAACAAGTAAGGTTGTTGGTTTTGTTCATGCAGAGATGTATGAAAGTTTATACAGTGATATTGGATTAAATATATTAGGATTAGCAGTAAGTTCCAATTTTCAAGGCAAGGGTATAGGAAAAAAACTGATGGTTTTTGTTGAAGAGTATGCTTTAAACAATAATATTAATTTCATTAGATTAAATTCTGGTTCTCATCGTTTAGAAGCACATAAATTTTATGAAAATATTGGTTATACTTGTAATAAAACTCAAAAACGTTTTATAAAAATATTTCGATAAAGAGGTGCTAATAATAAAATTTTAAAATTTAAGAGAAGTAAAAGCAGTAAGCTTATGCTTCTTTTTCTTTTTTGATAAAAAAATTGTGAGAATATGCTTAAAACTTCTTAAAATACAATTGTTAAAATTAGAAAAAATAAAAGTTGAAAAAAAATAGAAAAATTTTCTTTTTTTGGAAAAAATGTGGTATAATTTGATGTATGCTCAAACCTTTTTAAAATTAAATAAACTTAGGGATTGAGTAAATTATGAATTAAAAACATTATAATGATAAATAGAATAGATGAATATATTGGAGAGAAAATTGGAAAAAAGTTTTAAGGATAATTTGCTGACTGCTGATGAAATGAGAAATGAAATAGTGAGATTGCAGAAGGCTGGAAAAAAGGTAGTTTTTACTAACGGGGTTTTTGATATTTTACATGTTGGGCATTTGACTTATCTGGAGGAAGCCAGAAATTTAGGCGATATTTTGGTTGTAGGTGTAAATAGCGATGCTTCAGTTAAAGTGAACAAGGGAGATAAAAGACCTATAAATAGTGAAACAAATAGAGCATTTGTGCTTTTGGGTACAAAATTTGTAGATTATACAGTAATTTTTAATGAAAAAACACCAGAAAAACTGCTGGATATTTTAAAGCCAGATATTCACGTAAAAGGCGGAGATTACAAAAAAGAAGACTTGCCAGAAACAAAAGTTGTTGAAAAAAATGGAGGAGAAGTAAAGATTTTATCCTTCGTGGATAATATTTCCACAACTGAAATTATTAATAAAATTATTGAAGTGTATAAAAAATAAAAAATTTTAAAAATTATAGAAGAAATATTTGTTAATGAAATATATTTTTATTTAATACTAAATTTCATTTAAAAATAAAAATTTATTTTTATAATAAGGTTGTTTAATAACTAATTTATAATCATTCAACTAAATTATTTTTATATTTTGATTAATAGATATTTTTCATATTACTATGTTTTTTCTTTTTTTATTTTTGTAGGATTGCTCATTGCCGCAAATCCTACGACCTATGGCTAGTCTACGACATTTTCCTGCACTGACAAAAAACTCGCTATGCTCAAACAGTTTTGTCAGCACAGAAAAATGCTCCGACAGATTAGCTAAATTAGACTATATTAAAAAAATGAAAATTATATTTTAATTATTTGAAAATATTAGGTTTATATCCTTTAATTAGAAAAGTTTTTAATAAATTCGTTATTTAAATGGACTTTAGTATAAAAATATAATTTAATTGAAATTTAGAAGTGAGAAAAATTATGAAAAAGAAAATATTGACATTTGATAAGATAGATGAATTAGCAAAAAAATTAGCAGAAAAGTTAAAAAACGGAGGTTGTCTAGGACTTATTGGAGATTTGGGAGCGGGGAAGACTACGTTTACTAAGAAGATTTGTGAATGTTACAATGTTACAGAGAATGTGAAGAGTCCGACGTTTACTTATGTGATTGAGTATAGTTCTGGAGATATGCCTGTGTATCATTTTGATGTTTACAGGATTAATGATTCTGAAGAGATTTATGATATTGGGTTTGAAGATTATATTGGGGAAGATGGAAGTGTTGTGATTATTGAGTGGGCGGACAAGATTTTGGATGAGATGCCTGAGGATGCGGTGTTTGTTGAGATAAATCATTATTCTGATACGGCTCGTGAAGTTTCTGTTTATACGCTTAAAAATGATAAAAAAATAGATTTTGAAATTGAATAATTTAATTTTTAATAGTTTAATTTTAAATGGGTTTGAGCAAGTGAATAAAAATGAAAATGGAGAAAAATATGTTGATATTTGCGATAACGACTACAACTAAGCTGGCTGGATTGTCGCTTTATGAGAAAGATAAATTGCTGGGGGAAATACATGTGGAAATGGCAAAAACACATTCTACTACGATTTTGGAGCAGATTGACAGCCTTTTGAAATGGACAGGGAAAAAGCTAGATGAAATTGAAGATGTAATTGTTTCGATAGGACCAGGTTCGTTTACAGGGGTTAGAATAGCAATTTCAGTTGTAAAGGGGCTTTTTTTTGGACGGAATGTGAATTTTTATGAAGTGAATGAGCTGGATGCACTTGGATTTCAGGGGTATTATAATTTGAAAACAAGTTTGGGAAATGATGAAGATGTGAAAATATATTCGATGATTGATTCACGAAAGGAAAAGATTTATTGTGCGGGTTATGAAACTTCAAGTGAAAATAAACTAAAATTGGTAAAAAATTATGAAGTTACAAAACTTGACAATGTAATTGATGAAATAATTGAAAATAAGGGAAATAATAAAAAAGTTTATCTAATTGGGGACGCAGTTTTTAATTATAAGGCTAAGATATTGGATAAATTGGGAAATTGTGTAAAAATATTTGAAGATAAGAATTTGACAATTAATACAACGACATTTGTGCAGATGTTTTTGGATAAAAATTTGGAAAATGCTGGTGTGATAAGAAAGACTGATATTTTTAATCTGAAACCAGATTATCTGGAGAAATCACAGGCGGAAAGGGATAAGAAATAATGCTGAAAAATTTTTTTAAATTTGGAAAAAAGAAAAAAGATGAAGACCAGAAGGACACTTTGGAAAATCAGATAGAAAAAGAAATTGAGGAAAGCCAAAGTGAAATAGATAAAATTAAAGCTGAAACTGAAAAGGAAATAAAAGAAACAGCTGAAGAAATTTTAGGAAAAAATGCTAAAAAAACTGAAAATAATGAAAAAAGCTTTGAAACTGAAACAGAAAAAATTGAAGGTACAAAAATAGAAAAAATAGAAGAAACATCAGATGAAAAAACAAAAATCAAACCTAAATTAAAGCCTTTAAAAGATAGGCTGGCAACTCCAAAAAAAGGATTTTTTGGAAAATTGAAGGAAATGCTTTTGGGTAAAGCGATAGATGACGATTTGTACGAGGAACTGGAGGAGTTGCTTATTCAATCAGATATTGGAATGAATATGACAATGCAGCTTGTGCAAGAGCTGGAAAAATCAGTTTCACGAAAAAAACTGAAAACGTCGGAGCAAATTTACGATGAATTAAAGGAATTGCTTAAAGCAAAACTTATTTACAATGATGAAAACAGCACAAAATTAAAATTACAGGATGGAAAGCTTAATATTCTTTTAGTTGTGGGAGTAAATGGTGTTGGAAAGACTACGTCCATTGGGAAAATAGCGAAAAAATTGAAGGATAGCGGGAAAAAGGTTATTATTGGGGCTGGAGATACGTTTAGAGCCGCTGCGATTGAGCAAGTTGAGGAATGGGGAAAACGGACTGGAGTGGAAGTTGTAAAGCAGGCACATGGGAGCGATCCTGCAGCTGTAATTTTTGATACAGTAAAAACTGCTAAAAATCGTGGATTTGATGTGGCAATACTGGATACGGCTGGAAGACTTCATAATAAACGTGATTTGATGAAGGAACTTGAAAAAATAAATAAAATTATACGTGAACAGTCTGGAGAAACGGATTTTGAAACTTTGCTTGTAATTGACAGCACAACTGGGCAGAATGGATTAGAGCAGGCTAGAATATTTAATGAAATCGTAGATTTAACAGGAATTATTTTGACAAAATTTGATGGGACAGCAAAAGGAGGGATTATTTTTCCAATTACAGAAGAGCTGAAAAAACCGATTAAATTTATAGGTGTCGGAGAAGGAATCGAGGATTTAAGGGAATTTGATACAAAGGAATTTGTTGAAGCTATGTTTGATTAATAAAAAAAGAAAATTGAAAAGGAGAGGAAATTATGAACACATTAGCAAATGAATTAAAAGAAAAAGCAAAAAAATTGAACAAGACAATCATTTTACCTGAAACAGAAGATGAGAGAGTTTTGCGGGCAACAGAAAAAATCATTAATGAAGGAATTGCAAAAATAGCGCTGGTCGGAGATGAGAAAAAGTTAAAGGAAAAAGCAGCTGAACTGGGCGTTTCGTTGGAAGGAGCGATTTTCTATAATCCTGATTCGTGTGCAACAATTGACGCTATGTCGGAACTTTTGAGAAAAAGAAGAGAGAAAAAAGGTATGACATTAGAAACTGCAAAAGCAACACTTATGTCAGATCCAAGATATTTTGCGGCAATGCTTGTACATCAAGGAAGAGTTGATGGAATGGTAGCAGGTTCAGCTTCACCAACAGCCCATGTTTTAAGAGCGGCAATTCACATAATTGGACCAAAGGAAGGACTAAAGACAGTATCGAGTTCTTTTATTATGATAACAAATACGCCTGAATTTGGCTACAATGGGACATTTGTATACTCAGATGGTGGGGTAATCCCTGATCCTACGGCTATGCAGCTTGCGGATATCGCTATTTCTGCAGCGGAAAAAGCTAAATTCACTGCTGGAATAAAAGAGCCAAAAGTAGCCTTTTTATCATATTCTACAAAGGGAAGTGCAGATGGAGTGTCTGTAAGCAAAGTTAGGGAAGCTATCGAAATTTTAAAAGTTAGAAATGTTGATTTTGAATTTGATGGGGAATTACAGCTGGATGCTGCGATTATTCCTGAAGTAGCTGCTGCAAAAGCACCTGGATCAAAAGTGGCAGGGCAGGCAAATGTATTGATTTTCCCTGACTTGGATTCAGGAAATATCGGTTATAAATTAACACAGAGATTGGCCAAAGCAAAAGCATTAGGACCTTTAATTCAAGGATTGGCACGTCCAGTTCACGATCTTTCAAGAGGATGCAGCGTGGAAGATATTGTGGAAGTCGTGGCAATTACTGCCGTTGAATCAGAAATGTAAAATAAAAATATAAATAAAAAATTTGGAGGGAAAATTATGAAAGTTTTGGTAATAAATTGTGGGAGTTCATCAGCAAAGTTTGAACTTATTGACATGACAAATGAGCAATCGCTAGCTAAAGGAAATTGTGAAAGAATAGGAATTGCAAATCCTATTTTCAGTTACAAAAATTTATTGACTGGGGAAAAAATTGACAAAATGGAAGTTCCTATGGAAAATCACACAATTGCGGTGGAACTAATTTTACAGACATTACAGGATGAAAAAATAGGAGTAATTTCAAGCGTGGATGAAATTGATTCGATAGGACATAGAATTGTCCATGGTGGAGAATATTATGAAAAATCGGTAATTGTAGATGACGAAGTTATGAAAAATCTTGAAGAAATAGCACCACTTGCACCTTTACATAACCCAGCGCATATAATGGGAATAAAAGTTGTTCAAAAATTGCTTCCAGGTAAAAAGAATGTAGTTGTATTTGACACGGCTTTCCATCAAACAATGCCAGGAAAAGCATATATGTATCCATATCCTTATGAAGACTATACTGATTTGAAAGTTAGAAAATATGGATTTCACGGGACTTCTCACAGATATGTAAGTGAAGTGGCAAGAGAAATGTTAGGAAAAGAAGATTCTAAAATTATAGTTTGCCACCTTGGAAATGGAGCGAGCATTTCAGCAGTTCAGAATGGTAAAGTTGTAGATACATCAATGGGAATGACCCCGCTTGCAGGAGTTATGATGGGAACAAGAACTGGAGATGCAGATCCCGCGTCTGTCATTTATATAATGAGAAAAAGAGGTCTTTCTTTGGATGAAATGAATACGAGAATGAATAAGCAGTCTGGAATTTTGGGAATATTTGGAGAAAGTTCAGATTTTCGTGATTTAGATACAGCAAGAAGATCAGGTAATGAGAAGGCTATTTTAGCTTATGAAATGTTCTGTTACAGAATACAACTTTATATCGGAGCTTATGTTGCAGCGATGAACGGAATTGACGCAATCGCATTTACAGGTGGAATAGGGGAAAATTCAGTTGGAGTAAAACAGCATATTTGTGAATCGCTTTCATATTTTGGAATTGAACTGGATGAAGAAAAAAATGCACAAAGATTGCCAGGAAATGTTGAATTGTCAACAAAAGATTCAAAAGTTAAAATTTATAAGATTGAAACAGCAGAAGAACTTGTAATTGCAAGGGATACTTACAGATTAACAAAATAAAAAAACAGCCAGACTTTATAGTTTGGCTTTAAATAATTTTTAAATTATAAAGAAAAGAGGAAAATAATGGCAACATTAAATATAATTTATTATACAGGTACTGGAAATACTGAAGATATGGCAAAATACATTGGCGAAGGAGCAGAAAATGCTGGAGCTGTTGTAAAACTAATAAATGTGGAAGAAGCTGATGAAAGTGCAGTAAATGCTGATTTTGTAGCATTTGGTTCGCCAGCTGGAGGAGCTGAAGAAGTTGCACCTGAAATGGTAGAATTTATCGAAGGAATAAAAGACAAAATTTTTGGAAAAACAGTTGGACTTTTTGGATCTTATGACTGGGGACAAGGCGGCTGGATGGAAACTTGGCGTGAAGAAATGATTGCTGAAAATCTTTCAGTTGTAAATGACGGATTGATAATTCATTTGTCTGTTGATGATGATGAAAAAATTGAAAAATGTAGAGAATACGGAAGAGCAATTGTTGGATAATATAAAAACATAAAATACTATAACCTTTGAGCAAAAGTTTATAATAATTTTTTGTGAATTATAAATTTGGAGGAAAAATTGGGAAATATATTAATACAACTTGGTATAATGGTTTTTGTTGGAACATTAATAGGATGGTTTACAAATTATTTGGCAATAAAGCTATTATTTAGACCTTATAAGGAAGTAAACTTTCTGTTTTTTAAAATACAAGGATTAATTCCTAAAAATCGAGACAGAATATCAGAAAACCTTGCTGAAACAATTGAAAAGGAGCTTATTTCAGTAGAACATATTACAGCAAAGCTAAAAGACAGTGATGTTATCAATGATGAAGTTTTAAATAAGCTATTGGATAAAATTATAGGAGAAAAGCTTAAAAACAGTGTGTTAGAAAAAAATCCTCTATTAAAAATGTTTTTAAATGATTCATTAATTGAAAAAATAAAATCATATTTTAAAAAGTCGATTTTGGAAAACAAAGAGGAAATAGTGGAAGAAATAATAAAAATAGCAGAAGACAAAATAGACTTCAAAGAAATTATGCTGGAAAAAATGAAAAATTTTTCATTAGAAGAAATGGAAAAAATCATTTTGTCTGTGTCTAAAAATGAATTGAAACATATTGAGATTATTGGTGGAATATTAGGAGGAGTAATTGCATTATTTCAGTTTTTCATAATGTTATTACTAAAACAGATATAAAATTTTTAACGTAAGGGCATCAGTCGCCATGCCCTTACAACCCAGCTCGTCTAAGCATTTTTTGAAAATAAAAATTAAACTCGCTTCGCTCAAACAGTAATTTTTATTTCCAAAAAATCACGACACTTTATGTTTAATCATAACAATTATTTTGATAAAGATTCAATAGATAAATTTATTATTTTAATAATCATAAAAATTTTTGTTATAAGATTAAAATTCGATAAGCAGAGAGAGTTCGTGGAACTTTTGTCATTAGTATTAGGTTATAACTAGTTAATCGTATTAAATTAATCATTATTGTGAAAAAAGGATATATCCTTGTAATTTAGAAAAAGAAATAACATGTAAAATATCTATTAACAAGAATTCTTTTTATAAAATTTAAATAAAAATAACTAAACTAGAGTATTTAAGAAATTAATTTATAAATAAAAAAAATTAGATAAAGAAATAAAGAAGAAATATTGAGGAGAAGGAATGAATGAGGAAAGAATATTGGAACCTAAGGAATTAGGGGAGGACAATATTCAAAGAAGTTTACGGCCAAAAACTTTTAAGGAATATATTGGCCAGAAAGATTTGAAAGAAAAAATGAATATATTTATAAAAGCTGCTAAAATGAGGAATGAATCGCTTGATCATATTTTATTGTATGGGCCTCCAGGATTGGGAAAAACCACGCTTGCAGGAGTTATTGCCACAGAAATGGGAGTGAACTTGAAGATAACGACAGGGCCTGTACTGGAGAAAGCGGGAGATTTAGCGGCTATTTTGACGTCTTTGGAGGAAAATGATATTTTGTTTATTGACGAGATTCATAGATTGAATACATCAGTAGAGGAAATTTTGTATCCTGCAATGGAAGATGGGGAACTGGATATTCTTATTGGAAAAGGTCCATCTGCGAGAAGTATACGTGTGGAATTGCCACAATTTACGCTAATCGGTGCGACAACAAGGGCAGGACAGTTAAGTACGCCGCTTCGTGACAGATTTGGAGTTACTCATAGGATGGAATATTACCAATTGGAAGACTTGAAGGAAATTATACGAAGAGGGGCAAATATTCTGAATATTTCCTATGATGAAGACGGAATTACAGAAATCGCCAAAAGAAGCCGAGGAACTCCTAGAATAGCAAATAGATTATTGAAAAGAGCAAGGGACTTTGCATTGGTGGAAGGTTCAGGTATTTTGGAAAAAGAAAGCGTTGATGGGATTTTGAGGCTTTTGGGAGTAGATGATAACGGACTTGATGAATTAGATAGAAATATTTTGCTTTCAATTATAAATGTGTACAACGGAGGACCTGTTGGAATTGAGACATTGTCACTTTTACTTGGGGAAGACAGACGAACGATAGAGGAAGTTTATGAGCCATATTTGGTAAAAATAGGGTTTATAAAAAGAACGCCACGTGGTAGAGTTGTGACAGAATTTGGATATAAACATTTAGGAATTGAAAAAATATTTAGTAAAAAAGAATAAAATGTGGTAATATTATTTTGAAACAAGACTTATAAAGTTATGATTATTTTTGTACGCTCTAAATCTTTGAAATTTTTATGTAGATAAGAATTGGAGATTTTAAAATACGATAGAAAGTAAAAAAATGAGGTGAAAAACTGTTGTTGACAGTAATAGCGGAAAAAGAAAATATTGATGAAAATAATAGAAAGATTCTGATAAGAGATAAATCAGACTGCAATCATATCCAAAATGTTTATCGTCTAAATATAGACGATGAATTACGGATAATTGATGGTGAATATGAATATTTTACGAAAATTATTGAAATTTCAAAAAAGGAAATCGCTGTAAGAATATTGGAAAAAAAAGAAGACAGCTACTCTTTAAATGTAAATATTGATGTTGCAATGGGAATTTTGAAAAATGATAAAATGAATCTGGCAATACAGAAACTGACGGAAATTGGTGTAAATAGCATAATTCCCTTAAAAACTGAACGAGTTGTTGTAAAAATTAATGAAAAAAAAGAAAAATGGGATGTAGTTGTAAGGGAAACACTAAAACAATGCAGAGGAATAAAATTTACTGAAATTACACCTGTGAAAAAACTTGCAGAAATTGATTATTCTAAATATGATAAAATAATATTTGCTTATGAAAATAGTGATGAGTCAAAATCCTTATCAGAAATAATAGAAAAAGAAGATAAAAATATTTTATATATAATTGGTCCAGAAGGCGGAATCACACAAGAGGAAGTTGATTTTTTAAAAAATAATAAGGCGATAGAAATTAGTTTGGGAAAACGTATTTTAAGGGCAGAAACTGCGGCAATTGTGGTGTGTGGCATTATTGCCAATTTTTATGTGTAATTTTTTATTTTGATAAAATGTAAGAAATAAATTGAAAATTAGTCAAATATATAATATAATATACCTTAGTAGTGGTATAGTAATAATTTTTTATAAATATATCCAAATAAGATTTCTTACATATAAAAGTTTAAAATAAGAATAGGTTTAATAAATGAAAATAATGCTAAAAAAGAAAGGAAATTTAGAGGATGAGTGAAGTAAATAATAATTATGAAAAGGAAGTTCAAGAGATAATTGATATTATGGAGGACAAAAAGGCACAGGATATAAAGGTTTATGACATGAGAAGAAAATCGCCATTTTTTGATTATTCGATTTTGTGTACAGGAAGTTCTTCTAGAAATATTGAAGCAATAGCAACTGATATAAAGAAAAGTCTTGAGAATGTCAAAAGTGTGGAAGGGCTTGAAGAGGCAAACTGGGTTTTGATTGATGCAGGAGATTTAATTGTTAGTGTATTTAGCAAAGATGCTAGAGAATATTATAGATTAGATGATTTTTATAATGGTGTAAATGAAGAAAATACTGAAGAATAGATGATAATCAATGAAGAGGAAATTTATGAGAGAATTAGATAAAGAAGAAAAAAATATACGGTTTATAGTCTTTCTTGTTCTTGTAGCAGTGGTTTTTTTACTGTTAGTAGCAAGATTATTTACATTACAAATATTAAATGCTTCTGAGTATGCAGAACAAGCATTACAAAATAGAATTAGAACAAATGTAATAAAGGCTACACGTGGAGAAATTTACGATAGGGAAGGAAAATTACTTGCAAAAAACACAACAGGTTATCAAGTAATACATTCTCATACGCAACCATTAAGCCCTAAAGATGTAGCATTATTAAAAGAAATAAAGAATATGACGCAAGAACAGATAGATGCGAGACTTTCTCAAGAACGAAAAGCGGTTGCAGAACGTATAAAGGAAACAATAGGCGATATAAAGAAAATAAGTCAGATAACAGGTTATCAAGTTGATTATTTGATTGACAGATTTTTTAAGCAGCAAAGAATGGGAACAGATAAAAAAATTCTTGTTATTGAAGATTTAGAAAAACAAGTTGCATTAAGAGCAATTGAAAAAATTGATAATGATAGAATTGATATTGTAGAGTATAACAAGAGATATTATCCTGAAGACTCTCTAGCTTCGCATGTGATTGGGTATGTAAAGCCAATCAGTGAAAAGGAATTTAAGGATTTGGAAAAAGAAGGTTACAGAAATAGTGACTTGATTGGGAAAAAAGGTGTAGAGCGTTCATATGATAAGGAAATGAAAGGTCAGGATGGAAAGGAAAATGTCGAAGTTGATGCCAAAGGAAATGTTATAAGACAAATGGAAACAACTGAAAGTGTCGCTGGAAAAAATGTCTATTTATCACTTGACTTGGAATTGCAAAAATATATGACAGATGCCTTTACAGGAAAAAGTGGAGTATTTATTGCAATGGAGGCAAAAACTGGGAAAATTATTGCATTTGTAAGTAATCCTGAAATCAGTTTGAATTTATTGAGTTCAAGAATACCTGACAATCAGTGGAATGAACTAGTAAATTCAAAAGCTAAGCCACTTGTAAATAAAGGTATTGCTGGACTTTATCCTCCAGGATCTACTTTTAAAGCGATAATTGGAATGGGTATCTTAGAATCAGGTATTTCACCATATGCAACAGTAACTTCAACAGGACAATACCGATATGGGAAATTAATATTTAGAGATTCTCATAAATATGGACATGGAGTAACTAACTTTGCAAAATCTATTGAACAATCTGTAAATACATATTATTATGTTTTCTCTCAAAAAGCTGGAGTAGAGAAGATAGTAAAATATGCAAAAGAATTTGGAATAGGGTCTAAAACTGGAATTGATATTCCGGGAGAACTAGCTGGAACTTTACCAAGCCCTGAATGGAAGAAAAAAAGATTTAAGAAGAAACAGGATCAGCGATGGCTACCTGGAGATTTGATAAATATGTCGATAGGACAAGGTTATGTGCTTGCAACTCCTATTCAAATTGCTTCTGCCTATCAGGCTATCGCAAATAATGGAGTTCAGTTAAAACCTACAGTTGTGGACAGATTTGTAACTTATTCAGGAAAAGTTGAAAATAATGCGCCAAAAGTTGTTAGAAAACTAAATGTAAGTTCAAAAAACTTAAAATTAATGCAAAATGCCTTAAGATTACCTGTAAGCGGTTATGGAGGAACTGCAAAACTGTTAAGAATTGGAGGCTATCCAGTTTCTGCAAAAACAGGAACTGCACAAAATACAGGATTTGTAGATAATCACTCATGGATTGTGGGATATTTTCCATCAGATAATCCTCAAATTGTATTTTTGTCCATTGTAGAAGGTGGAGGATATGGAGGAGTGGCTTCTGGAAATATGGCACTTAAATTTATTTTGAAATATAGAGATAAATATGTGATAAAAAAAGCACAACAGGAAATATTGAAAAAACAAGAAGAAGAAAAGAAAAAACAACAGGAAGCAAATAATAATAAGAATTTAGCAAAAAGATAAAGTATGAAAATAAAAAATATAAAAAAGAAGGAGGTGTTTACTAAATGTCAGAAAAAGAAAAAGCTGAGTTTGGTAATCAAACTTTTAAAAGAAATTTTTCAAAAAAAGAAGATATTAATAAAATAAAATCAGGAATGAAAAGATTTAGAAAAAAAAGTACGAACAGAAGACATTTAGATGAAAAAAATGAAACACGTTATATTCCAAGAGTAAATGACAGGAATAGACACATAGACAGAAAAGTTGATGGAAAAGAAAAAGAAGAGAAAATGTATGTAATCCCACTTGGAGGAATTGAGGAAGTTGGGAAAAATATGACAGCTTTTCAATATAAGGATGAAATTATTGTAGTGGATGCAGGTTTAACTTTTCCTGAGGATGAGCATTTAGGGATAGATGTTATCATTCCAGATTTTTCATATCTGGAATCAAATAGACATAAAATAAAAGGTCTACTTTTGACTCATGGACACGAAGATCACATAGGGGCAATTCCTTATTTTTACCAAAAATTAGGGACAGAAAATATTCCGATGTATGGTGGAAGATTGACACTTGCACTTGCAAAGGCAAAATTTGAGAAAAAAGATGCAAAACTTCCAAAAGAAAAAGTAATTAGCGGTAGAACAATCTTAAAAGTATCAAAATACTTTACAGTAGAATTTATAAGTGTAACACACAGTATTGCAGACTGTTATGCGATTTGTATAAAAACTCCTGCAGCAACGATTTTGCATTCTGGAGATTTTAAAGTAGATTTAACGCCAGTTGATGGAGAAGGATTTGATTTTGGAAGATTGGCTCAATTAGGTGAGGAAGGTGTTGATTTACTGCTTTCAGACAGTACAAATGCACAAGTGCCTGGATTTACACCATCAGAAAGAACAGTTGGGGAAAGTCTGAAAGATGAGTTTGTAAAGGCTAACGGAAGAATTATTTTGGCGGCATTTGCTTCGCATGTGCATAGATTGCAGCAAATTGTAAATATTGCAGAAAAAAATGGAAGAAAAATCGCAATTGATGGAAGAAGCATGGTAAAAATATTTGAAATCTGTTCAAATCTTGGGTATTTGAAGATACCAAAAGATATAATGATTGATATTGATAAAGTTGAAACTTATCCAGCTGATAAAGTACTTATTTTGTGTACAGGAACACAAGGAGAACCACTTGCAGCACTTTCAAGAATAGCTAATGGCACACACAAATATATCTCATTAAGGGAAGGGGATACAGTTGTAATTTCAGCAACACCTATTCCAGGAAATGAAAAGGCTGCGACTAAAAATATAAATCAGCTTATGAAACGTGAAGCAAACGTTGTATTTGAAAAAGGAATCGGGATACACGTATCAGGCCATGGTTGCCAAGAAGAGCAAAAATTAATGATAAATCTTGTAAAACCTAAGTTCTTTTTGCCTGTACATGGTGAATATGCAATGATAAAAAAACATAAGGAACTGGCAATGGCTGTTGGAGTACCTGAAAAAAATGTTATTTTGTCAGAAAATGGTGCAAAATTAGAATTATCTAAGAGTCAATTTAGAAACGTTGGAAAGGTACCTAGTGGTGCAACATTTATTGATGGATTTGGAATCGGAGATATTGGAAATGCTGTGTTGAAAGATAGACAAAATTTGGCAGATGATGGAATAGTAATCATTTCAATTTCTCAATATAAAAATGGGAAATTTAATAAACAAGTTGAGCTTGTAACACGAGGTTTTGTGTATAATAAAGATGCAGAAAGTTTATTGTCTGAAACAAAAGAACTAGTTAAGATGGAACTTAGCAGTATGGAAAACGAAGGAATAAAAGAGATTGGTAAGATTAAACAGAGAATAAGAGCAAAAATAGGAGAGTTCCTAAATAAAGAAACAGATAGAGAGCCTATTATTTTACCAATTATAATGGAGGTTTAGAATGATACAGCTTTCAAGTAAAGAGAGAGCTTTTTTAAAGAAATTAGCACATAATCTGGATCCAATTGTAAGAATTGGGAAAGATGGAATTGATGAAAATGTATTAAAATCAATTTCTGAAGTTGTGAAAAAAAGAGAATTGATAAAGGTAAAAATCTTGCAAAATTCATCAGTTGAATTTGACAGGGAAATGGCAACTGAAATTGCTCAAAAAACAAAATCAGTATTTGTAGATAAAATAGGAAGTGTGTTAATATTTTTCAAGCCTAAAACTACAAAGGATGCAAAAATTACGCCTGAATTTAATGAATTTAGAAAAAGTAAAAAAAATAAAAAGTAAATTTTTTAAGGAAAATAGAGAGGAAAAAGTAAATGAGTGGAGGAATACTGTTTGGAAATAGACTTCTTGATGTTGCGGCGATTTCATGCTTTTCAGCACAGTTTTACAAAGTTTTTTTTCCTGTATTCAAGGGACAGAAACCCCAGTGGGCAAGACTTATCCAGACAGGTGGAATGCCAAGTTCCCACGCCTCAACGGTTGTTTCCCTTGTGACAGGTGTATTTTTACTAAAAGGATTTAGTTCAATTGAATTTGCAATTTCTATGGTATTTGCAGGAATTGTACTATACGATGCAACAGGAGTAAGACAGCAGGCTGGGAAACATGCAAGAGCTTTAAATACATTGGTGCAAGCTATTGAACATCATGAAGGTATAGAAATAATTAATGAAAAATTTAAAGAGCTTCTTGGACATACACCAGTAGAAGTATTTTGGGGAAGTATTCTTGGAATTGTTATAGGACTTTTATTCAAAGGATATATATTAGGGTAAAAAAAATTTGGAATAAATCGCAGTTATATTGGCTGTGATTTTTTCTTTTTCTTTTTACTTAAAAATTTGAAAAATGCCTTAAAATGTGGTAAAATGAATAAGTTTATAAATTATTTTTTATAAATATGATTTTAGTAATAAAAAATAAATAGAAAAATAAGGGATATGATTTATTATAAGTTATCTTTTATTTATAAAAAACTGGAAAGAGAAAACGATGAAAAAAAGACTGGATTTAATCCTAGTAGAACGAGAGTTTTTTGAAACAAGAGAAAAAGCTAAACGTGAAATAATGGTTGGAAACGTTATTGTAAATGAGCAAGTTGTAACAAAAGCTGGAACAATGTTTAAGGACAATGATGATCTTAATATTCGTATTAAAGACAAATTAAAATATGTTAGCCGTGGTGGTCTAAAGCTGGAAAAAGCAATAAAGACTTGGGATTTGAATTTTAAAGATAAATTGGTACTTGATATTGGAGCATCTACTGGCGGATTTACAGATTGTGCATTGCAAAATGGAGCAAAATGTGTATACAGTGTTGATGTTGGAAAAAATCAGCTTGATTGGAAATTTAGAAATGATGAAAGAGTTGTATCAATTGAGGAAATGCACATAAAAGATTTGAAGGAAAAGGATATTGGGGATGAAAAAGTTGACTACATTGTAATTGATGTTTCTTTTATTTCTTTAACAAAAGTTATTCCATATTTTGAAAAATTTCTTGCAAAAAATGCAAAAATTGTAATGTTAGTTAAGCCACAATTTGAAGTTGGAAGGGAAAAGATTGGTAAAAATGGTGTTGTAGAAAATGAAGAATATCATGATGAAGCCATAAAAAAAATAATTTCTTTTTCAAAGGAATGTGGATATGAACTGATTGGTGTAGAAGATTCACCAATAAAAGGAGCAAAAGGTAATAAGGAATTTTTAATGTTGCTAACATTTTCATAAAAATAAATAGTTCAAATTTCTAAAAAAATAAAACTAAATTAATTTTGAAGTTTGGTAGTATAATTTTAATTTTTATATTTAGTTTTAAAACAGTTTTATCATAACAAAATATTTAAAAGAGTTAATTTAAATATAATAGCTAATTGTAAAGTCTGTTTTTGAAAAATGGCAATTACAAATTAATTAAATAGTAATGTTAATCTAGATTTTAGATTTTTACATTTAGTTATTTTAAGTATATTTAGGAGGAAAAATGAAAAGAAACAAAATCGTACAGGCAGTATTGGGATTAGTATTAGTGAGTATGCCTTTATTTGCGGCAACTACTATAATAAAAACATCAAGAAATGACAAAAATACAAGTGCTGGATATTCCAAAGATGCAACAGAATTAAACAGAATTGTGGATGTAATAAATATTATTGAAAATAATTATGTTGGAAAGGAAGAAACTCCAAGTAAAAAGGAACTTTATGAAGGAGCAGTGGCAGGAGTTGTAAACAGACTTAAAGATCCTTATTCAGAATATTTGACTAAAGCTGATTTAGCAGATTTTTCTGAGGATATGGAAGGTGAATATGTTGGAGTTGGAATGAGTATCAGTAAGAAAAAAGGAGAATCTCTTGAAGTTATTTCACCATTTATCGGAAGTCCAGCTGAAAAAGTCGGAATAAAAATAAAAGATAAAATTATAAAAGTTGATGGGAAAGATATTTTGCCACTTACAGCAAATGAAACTGTAAAACTTCTGAAAGGTAAGGAAGGAACAAAAGTTGATGTAGAAGTAGTTAGGGAAGGTAAAAAGGAACCCATGAAATTTACATTGACAAGAGCTAAAATTAAACTGGAAATGGTTGAAAGCAAAATGCTTGAAAATAACATTGGTTACGTGAGTCTTTTAAGATTTGGAAATCACGTTGGAGCAGAAGTTGAAAAAGCAATTAAGGATTTACAATCTAAAGGAATGAAAGGATTAATATTAGATTTACGTTCTAATCCAGGAGGTTCGCTACAAGAAGCACAAGATATTTCTTCACTTTTTGTAAAAGAAGATTTAATTGTTTACTTAAAATATAAAAATGGACAACAGAGAAATTATAACAGAACTTCAAAAAATCTAGGTAATTTCCCATTAATCGTATTAACAAATAAAGCAAGTGCAAGTGCTTCTGAAATTGTTACAGGTGCAATTAAAGATTACAAACGTGGTACAATCATCGGAGAAAAAACATTTGGAAAAGGAATCGTTCAGCAAGTTATACCTTTGAGAACAGAGGATGCCATAAAACTTACTATTGCCCAATACTTTACACCAAAAGGGAACTACATTCATGAAAAGGGAATTGAGCCTGATATAGAAGTAAAAATGGAAGAACTGCTTGCATTAAAAGGGTATGCAAACGACAGCGAACAAGCTAGAAAAAATAGAGAAAAAGAAATAGAAGATATTATTATAAAAGATAAAGGTAAAGAAGAAGCAGCTAAAATTATTTCAGCTGGAGACGTTCAGTTAAAAAGAGCAATTGAAGAAATGAATAAAAAAATAAGTGGAACAGGAAAAAGAAAATAACCATTATCAAAATTAATAAAAGAAATTAAAATTAGGAGAAATATATGTTTTATGTTGTTGGTACGCCAATTGGAAATTTAGAAGACATAACTTTTAGAGCAATAAAAGTTTTGAAGGAAGTTGATTATATTTTTGCAGAAGATACAAGAGTTACTAAAAAGCTTCTTTCTCATTATGAAATTGAAAAAACGGTGTACCAGTATCATGAACATAACAAGCTTCATCAAATTACAAATATTATTAATCTTCTAAAAGATGAAAAAAAAATCGCACTTGTAACAGACGCTGGAACGCCGTGTATTTCAGATCCAGGCTTTGAACTAGTAAATGAAATTTTAAAAGCAGGAATAAAAGTCGTTGGAATACCAGGAGCTTCATCAATTGTAACAGGTGCAAGTATTTCAGGACTGGATATGCGAAGAATGGCATACGAAGGCTTTTTACCAAAGAAAAAAGGTAGACAGACACTTTTCAATAAATTAAAGGAAGAAGAGCGTACAATCGTAATTTTAGAATCCCCCAACAGAATTTTAAAAACTTTAAAAGATATAAAAGAATATCTGGGAGAACGTTACGTTGTAATCACAAGAGAACTTACCAAAATTTATGAAGAAATAATACGTGGAAATGTTTCTGAAATTATAGAAAAGTTGCAAGAAAAGCCAATTAAGGGAGAAATTGTTTTATTTATAAGGGCTATAAATGATGATGGTATTTATTTAAAAAATCAATAAAAATATATTTTTTTAACGAATTGTCGTTAATAAATATTTTTTTTATAATTTATATGTTTTTTCTTTTTTATAAAGCAAAGGGGAACAGTCGCCATCCCCTTTTATTTCGTAATATTAGTTATTTCAATTTCTTCAAATTATAATATTTGAAGATTTTAGCGAAAGTGCTACGCACTATCCCTGGCTTGTCTAAGCATTTTTTGAAAATATTTTCAAATTTATTTGGGAAAGTAGTCTAAACATTTATTATTTGGATAAACTTAAGTTACTACGAAAATTAAACTCGCTTCGCTCAGACAGTAATTTTTATTTCCAAAAAATCACGACATCTTTAATTTAAGATAGATTGTAAAATAAACTGTAACAAATTTGAAATAAATTGTGAGTTTTTATCTTTAATTTTAAAATTAACCTTAATTTTAGGATTAAAAATAAAAATTTAGAGAGAAAATGGAGAGAATGAAAGAATGAATATAAACTGGTATCCGGGGCATATGAAGAAGACAAAGGATTTAATTATCGAAAATCTCAAAATAATTGATATTGTGATTGAGATTTTGGATGCAAGAATTCCGATTTCTAGTAAAAATCCAGATATTTCAAAGTTGGCAAATAATAAGAAAAAGATTATTGTACTGAATAAGGTTGATTTAATTGACAATAAGGAATTGAAGGTTTGGGAAGATTATTTTCTGGAAAATAATTTTTCTGATTATTTTGTAGCTTTGAGTGTGGAAAAAGGGACTAATTTTAATGAACTGCGAAAAATTACAGATAAGATTTATGCAGAAAAATTGGAAAAAATGAAAAAAAAAGGGCTTCGTAAAACTGAAGTAAGAGCCATGATTGTTGGGATTCCTAATATTGGGAAGTCTAAATTTATTAATAAATTTGTGAATAAAAATAAGGCAAGAGTGGGTAATACACCAGGATTTACACGTGGAAAGCAATGGATAAAAATTGATGAGAAATTAGAGTTGCTAGATACGCCAGGAGTTTTATGGCCAAAGTTTGAAGATGATGAAGTGGCTTATAATTTAGCAATTACTGGTTCAATAAAGGATAATGTATTGCAGCTAGAACAAGTTGCTATGAAGTTTTTGGATAAATTAAAGGATTTGGGGAAAATTCAAAATCTAGTAAAAGTGTATAATCTGGAAGAATATACAACTGATGAGGAAATTTTTACAATGGAAAATCATAAGATACTGGAAATTTTGGAAAAGAGATTAGGAGTATCTAAAAATGATGAACATAACTATGAGATTATTTCGAGAAGATTATTGAGAGATTATAGAATGGGGAAAATTGGAAAATTCTTTTTAGAAATTCCTAAAAATTAGAATAAGATCATGAAAATTATCAAAGGGAAGAAATAGAATTTGAAAGAGGGTTTTGCTATAGAAGGAGAAGTGTAAAATGAGAATAGGAATATTTACAGATACATACAGACCTCAGGTAAATGGGGTTGTGAGTTCGATTATGACGCTTGAAAAGGAGCTTAGAAAGTTGGGGCATAAGGTGTATATTATTACTACAACTGATCCTGATGCACCTCAAGTCGAGCCAAATGTTTTACGAATACCAAGTATGGAATTCAAGCCGTTGCCTCAGTATCGGCTAGGAATGATATATTCTTCAAAAATAATAAAAAAAATAAAAAGACTGGAGTTAGATATTATTCATTCACAGACAGAATGGGGTGTAGGAACATTTGCGAGATTCGCTGCAATTAATCTTGAAATACCACTTGTTCATACGTACCATACATTATATGAATATTATACACATTATATTTTTGGTTCGAGATTTGTTTCAGCGGGGAAAAAGATTGCAGCTGCGATTAGTAAATTTTATTGTGAAAAATGTAATGGACTGATTGTGCCAACAAGGAAAGTTGAAGATATCTTGTATTCTTATGGTGTTGACCAGACAATGAATATTATTCCAACTGGGCTGGAACTGGATAAATTTTATCGTGGAAATTATTCCGATGAAGATTTGGAATTTATGAGAGAAAATTTTGGAATAGAGAAAAGTGATTTTCTTTGTGTGTATATTGGACGGATTGCTGAAGAAAAAAGTATTGATTTATTAATTGATATGTTTTCTAAAATTAAGGATGAAAACTTTAAATTTATGATTGTTGGGCGTGGGAGAATTTTGGAGGACTTGAAAAAACAAGCTGAAGATCTTGGTATTTCAGATAGAGTTATTTTTACAGGGGAAGTGCCACATGATAAAGTTGCTGCTTATTATCAAATGGGAGATGTATTTTTGAATGCGAGCATATCAGAAACGCAAGGACTTACATTTGTTGAGGCAATGGCTGCTAAAACACCTGTTGTGGCAAGATATGACTTAAATCTGGAAGACTTGCTTGTAAAGAACGAAGCAGGGCTTGTTTACCGAACAGAAGAAGAATTTATTAATTCTATAATGCTTTTAAAAGAAGATAAGGAATTTAGAGAAAAAATTATCGAAAATGCTTTTGTCGCTTCACAAGATTACACAGCACAGAAATTTGGAGAACGAGTAGAAGCAGTTTACAAAAAAACAATAGAGGAGTATGATAGTCGTGAAAGTTTTACTATATTCAGAGGGGAAAAGTTCTTTCAGCAAATCCGGCGTTGGACAAGCCTTAAATCATCAGGTAGAAGCCCTTGGAGCAAATAATATTGAAGTTACGCAGGATCCTGAAGATGATTATGATTTGGCACATATAAATACTGTTGCGTTAAAATCTTATGAAGTGTTGAAACAGGCAAAGAAAAAAGGGAAACCTGTAATTTATCACACGCATACAACTTATGAAGATTTTCGTGGAAGTATAAAAGGAAGTTATGTTTTATCGCCAATTATAAAATTCTGGACAAAGAAATTATACAATGAAGCAGATTATTTAATTTCTCCGTCAGAATACACTAAGAACTTGATAAAATCAAAATATTTGGAAAAGGACAAAGAAATTAGGGTAATTTCAAACGGTGTAAACATAAATAAATTTAATAAAAATGAAGTTTTAAAAGAAAAATTTTTAAATGAATACAAATCAGTGTATGACATAAATAAACCCTTAATTATAACAGCTGGACTGCCTTTTGAAAGAAAAGGGATAAAAGATTTTGTAAAAGTGGCACAGGAATGCAGTGACTATCAATTTCTTTGGTTCGGCTCATCAAGCGTAAAATCAATGCTTCCTGACAAAATACAGAAAATCATTGAAAATCCGCCAAAAAATCTAATTTTTCCAGGATATGTCGATAAAGATATTCTAATTGGAGCATTTAGTGCTGCAAAAGCCTTTTTATTTATGACTTACGAAGAAAACGAAGGAATTGTGGTGCTGGAATCACTTTCAGCTAAATTACCATTAGTAGTAAGGGATATTCCTGTTTATAATGATTGGTTGGAAGATGGAAAAACTTGCTTTAAGGCTAGAAATAATGAGGAATTTTGCCAAAAAATAAGAGATATTGTGGAAAACAATGTGGAAAATTTGGATGAAATTACAGAAACTGCTTATAATATTGCAAAAGAACGGGATTTATTAAATGTCGGGAAAAAATACAAGGAATATTATGAGTACATATTAAATCAAAAAAATAAGTAACTTTTCATAAAAAATTAAAAACAAACAATTTCAATAAATTAAAAAGAGAAAACCAGTAATTATAAAATTAAAAAATGGTTTTCTCTCTGATACACATTTCAATTTCGATTTAATCATTTCAAGTTATTAAATTAAAAACATCTATTAATCTTCTTCTACATAGCGATAATAAAAATCAATTTTTTATATTTATTTTTTATATAATAATTTTATAAATACCTTGAAAAATAATGATTTGGCTGTTATAATTATAGCAATAATATTTTTGAAAAAATGTAAAAAATATCTTGAGAGGGATGTATGGATAGAGATGAATTGGTGATTCCTAAGCATATTGCTGTTATTATGGATGGAAATGGGCGTTGGGCTAAGGAGCGTGGAAAAATTCGGCTGGAAGGTCATAGGGCAGGAGCTAACAGTCTTGAAAAAATATTGACATATGCAGGAGATATTGGTGTAAAATATTTAACCGTGTATGCATTTTCTACTGAAAATTGGAAGAGGCCTGAAAAGGAAGTAAAAGGACTTATGGACTTGTTTGCAAAATATCTCGATAAAGAGAAGAAAAATTTGAAAAAACAGGGTGTGAGATTGCTTGTTACAGGGGCAAAGGAAAATATTTCACAAAAATTATTAAAGAAAATTGAAGAAACTGAAAATTATTTGGCAGATTGTGAAAAGATTGTTTTTAATATAGCGTTTAATTATGGTGGCCGACGGGAAATTGTTGACGCTGTAAATAAAATTTTGGAAACTAAACTTTTGAATGAAATAAGTGGAGTAGTGTCTGAACAGTTTAATAATGAAAATAATGGATTGAACGTTACGGAAAAAGTGGTAAATGGGTTTGTGGATAAAAGGAAAAAATTGGAAAATATGAAAATTACAGAAGAAGAATTTTCTAAATTTATGTATCGTCCAGAAATTCCAGATCCAGAGCTTGTGATTAGAACAAGTGGAGAATTTAGAATAAGTAATTTTTTACTTTGGGAAGTTGCTTATTCAGAGTTTTACATAACAGATGTTTACTGGCCTGATTTTGATGAAAATGAATTAGATAAAGCGATTTTATCCTTTAATAAAAGGGATAGAAGATACGGAGGACTGAATGTTAAGTAGATTATTTATTATTTTGTTATTTGTACCTTTCCTTTTATGGATATTTTTAAAGGGAAATGTGATGTTTCTAGTATTTACTCTTGTAATAATTGGAATGTCACTGTTTGAATTTTATAAAATGTTAAAGGATAAAGGCTTTGAGGTGGCAAGCAGGATTGGAATGGGACTTGGTCTGTTTTTACCTCTAGCAATATATTTTCAGGAAAATTCAAAAAATATATTTTCATATTTTAAATTTGCTTTTTTTAAACAAATTAACTTTGATATGGGTGGATTTATTGTATTTGCAATAATGTTACTGGCTTTAAGACAGGTTTTAAAGGTAAAAATTCAAAATGCAATGGCAGAAATTTCCTACACGTTGTTTGGAATAATCTATGTTTCATATTTATTTTCACATATTTTGCTTATAAAATATGAATTTCCAAATGGGAATATTTTAGTTGTAATGACATTTATGCTAATTTGGGCATGTGATATTTCTGCTTACCTAGTTGGAATGGCAATTGGTGGAAAAATATTTAAGCACAGGCTTGCACCAAAAATCAGTCCGAAAAAATCAATTGAAGGTGCAATAGCAGGAATTTTGGGAGTATTTTTAGTAATTTTATTTTTTGACAAAATATATTTATTTATAGCAAATTTTGTATGCGGAATATCCTTTTTGTCACCAAACTGTTCAGTAAATTATGATTATGTGGCGATTAGCGGAGGAAAAGCCTTTATTTTAGCACTCGCAATAGGAATTTTTGCAGAATTGGGAGATTTAGTGGAATCTAAGATAAAAAGAGAACTTGAAGTAAAGGATTCTGGGAATTTGCTTTTGGGACATGGTGGATTTTTAGATAGATTTGACAGTGCGTTATTCGTATTGCCAATTGTGTATTATTTTATGAAGTATGTGGCATATTTATAAAAGTTAAGCGTAACTTTAAAACTGTTACAGAAGTTTTTATTTCCAAAAAATCACGACAATTTTTAGTGTAATTACAATACTTTTGCGTTAAAAAACTAATATAATAAAAATAATTAAAGAAATAGATATTAATTAAAATCAGGATATTTAAAGGAAAATTATAAAATCAAGTTATTGAATGGATAAAAAATAAAACAGAAGAAGGAGAAAAAATAAAAATGAGTATAGATAGAAATAATGAAATAGAAGTAAAAAATGAAGTAGAAAGACAATTTAATATTTTGAGTCGTGGGTGCGATGAAATAATTAATGAAAATGAATTTAAGAAAAAGTTGGAAAAATCAATTTCAACTAATACTCCTCTACGGGTTAAATTGGGGATAGATCCGACAGGTTCGGAGCTGCATTTGGGACATGCTGTACCTTTGAGAAAATTGAAGCAGTTTCAGGATTTGGGGCATGAAGTGCTGTTTTTGATTGGGACTTTTACTGGGAGAATTGGGGATCCAACTGGAAAATCTGAAACTAGGAAGATGTTGTCAGAGGAGCAAGTAAATGAAAATATAAAAACATATTTAGATCAAGTAAAATTGATATTGGACTTGGATAAGATAAAAGTTGTTTACAATGCTGACTGGCTGGAAAAATTATCACTTTCAGATGCATTGAATTTATTGTCACAGTTTACTGTATCGCAAATGATTTCGAGAGAGGATTTTTCAAAAAGGCTGGCTGAAAATAAACCAGTTTCATTGATTGAATTTATGTATCCAATTTTACAAGGATATGATTCAGTTGAACTGAAGGCTGATGTGGAATTGGGAGCAACAGAACAAAAATTTAATTTGCTAAGAGGAAGAGATTTACAGAAAAACTTTGGACAGGAGCAGCAAGTCTGTATGATAATGCCAATTCTGGTAGGACTTGATGGAGTGGAAAAAATGTCTAAATCACTTGGAAATTACATTGGTGTAAAAGACACTCCAAATGATATGTTTGGTAAAGTTATGTCAATTTCAGATGAATTAATGGAAAATTACTATACAATGATAACAGATGTTCCTTTTGAAAAAATTGAAGAAATCAAGGTTCAAATCGCAAATGGAAGTTTACATCCAATGGAAGCCAAAAAGCAATTAGGAGCTGAAGTTGTAAAAATTTACTACGGTGAAGAAGCCGCTAAGGAAGCAAGAGACTGGTTTGAAAACGTATTCAGTAAAAGAAATCTTGATGTAGATTTGCCAGAAGTGGAAGTTCCTTATGGAGAAATTAATGTAATTGACTTGCTTGTAAAAGAAGCAAAATTACTTGGAGGAACAAGTGAAGCAAGAAGGCTAATTTCACAAGGCGGATTCAAAATAAATGATGAGCCGATAAAAGATATTAAGGCAAGTGTAAATGTCGAAAGCGGAATGATTATTAGGGCTGGGAAAAAGAAAATTGTGAAAGTGAAATAGTAAATTTTAACAAATAAAAAAATCTCTATTTAGGAATTATTTTTTCTTATGTAGAGTTTTTTTTTAATAAATATTAATACTAAATCCCGTTTAGAAATAGGAATAAATTTTTATAATAAGGTTGTTTAATAGCAAATTCGTAATTATTCAATTAAATTATTTTTTAGATATTTTGATTAATAAATATTTTTTCATATTACTATGTTTTTTCTTTTTTATTTTCGTAGGATTGCTCATTGCCGCAAATCCTACAACCTATGGCTAGTCTACGACATTTTTCTATACTGACAAAAAACTCGCTATGCTCAAACAGTTTTGCCAGCACAGAAAAATGCTCCGACGGGTTATTTATGCTAGACTATGTTTGAAAAATGAAAAAAATATACGTAAACTTATTTAAAATTAAACTACTAAAATTATACAAATTTTGTATTTTTAAAAATTTGTAGTATAATCTAACAATAGCAAAACATAAATTTTTTGGTATTAATAGTTAATTTTTTTATTTTTATATTTTTTCTTTTTTTATAAAGCAAAGGGGAACAGTCGCCATCCCCTTTGCAATCCCCGCTTGTCTAAGCATTTTTTGAAAACAAAATCGAAACTCGCTACGTAAAACTTCGCTCAAACAGTCGATTTTATTTCCAAAAAATCACGACATTTTTATTTGATTATAACAAATAATTTTATTAAAAAAAAGATAGCTATATAAATAAAAAAATAATTATTCATAAAATTAGTTTTTAAATAAATAGAAAATGAGGGAAGATGAGAAATATGGAAATATACGGTATTGGGACAGATATTATTGAAATATCCCGAATTGAAAAAGCGATTAATCAGACAAGCCTTTTTAAAAGGAAAGTTTATACGGAAAAAGAAATTGAGCATATCGAAAAGAAAAGGCATCCGTATGCCAGTTATGCAGGGAGATTTGCTGCGAAAGAGGCGGTTTCCAAGGCGTTTGGGACTGGGGTGCATGGGTTTTCGCTGAATGATATTGAGATTTTGAATGATGAGTTGGGGAAACCTTACGTGATGCTTTATAATGCCATAAAGGAGAAGGCAGAGGGGCTTACAGTTCAGATTAGTATTTCGCATAGCAGGGAATATGCGGTTAGTACGGTTATTATTTACAAAAAATAGAAAAGAAAGGTGTGAAAAAAGATGGTTTGGAGAAAAGATTTTAATATTGGGATAGAGAAAAGTAGATTTTTTGCGTTGATGATTATGCTTTTTGGTATATTTTGTATAAGTCAGATTGGTTATTCTGATGGAAATAGTCAGTCAAAGAAAGTAAAAATTGAGTACTTTGGTAGAAAAGACTGTAAAAATTGTGCAAATTTGGAGAAGTTTTTGAAGGAATTATCTACTAAAAGGGATGATTTTGAATATGTGGAGCATAAAATTGATGAAAGTAAGGAAGAAAAAGCGTTTTTTGATGAAACTACATCGAAGTTAAAACTTGTGAAGGGGACTCCGATTATTTACATTGACGGACATATTATTCAAGGGTTTAATACGGCTGATACGACTGGGAAAGAAATTGAAAATTTGATAAATTCTGGGAAAACAAAGGACAAGATTTTGACTTTAAAGGAATATGTGGAAAGTGGGCAGGCTGGCAATGTGAGCAGTAATGGTGCAGTTTGTACAGGCGATACGGTATGTGAAGTGCCGGGACTTACGAAAGGTGCTGAAAATCAAGTTCTTGTAAATATTCCAATTATTAATAAGATTGTTGACTTGACAAATTATTCGCTGTTTACAATGTCGTTGATTTTGGGAACAATTGACGGATTTAATCCTTGTGCAATGTGGGTTCTGGTATTATTTTTGACAGCTTTGATTGCCGTTGGAAATAAAGTGAAAATGTTCCGTGTGGCAGGGCTGTTTATTTTTGCGGAAGCTGCCATGTACTTTTTTATTTTGAATGCGTGGATTTATGCTTGGGACTTTGTGGGACTGGATAAATGGGTAACTCCGCTTGTTGGAATTATTGGAATTGCTGGTGGAATTTTCTTTATCAGAAATTACTTGAAAAAAGGTGATACGCTGGAATGTGAAGTGACAGATTTTGAGCAGAGGGCAAAAATTTCTAAAAAGATAAAGGATATTGCCAACAAGCCATTTACATTACTGACAGCACTTGCAATTATTGGCTTAGCACTTTCAGTAAACGTAATAGAATTTGCCTGTTCAGTTGGAATTCCTCAAACATACACAAAAATACTTCAAATAAACGAAGTTCCTTTCTGGACTAGACAATTTTACACATTTATCTACATAATTGGCTATATGGTGGACGATATAATAGTTTTTGGATTTGCATTAATGAGCATAAATAAACTGCAATTAACTACAAAATATTCTAAATGGGTAAATCTGTTTGGCGGAATTTTAATGATAATTTTAGGATTAATAATGTTGATTAAGCCTAGTTTGCTTATAATGTAAACTGAAACCAGAAAAATCAATAATTTAGTTTAAAAAATGAGAAAAATTTGTTATAATGTAAAAAGGTGAATTAATAAAATAAAAAAACAAACTTTATAAAATAATAGGAGATGAGAAAATGAAAAGAAATAATAGCAAAAAAATATTTTTTATCGCTGGAATGATGATGTTATCAGCAGTTGCATACGGAAAAGATGTATTTGCAAATTATGGGACAAATTTTGGGAAGGTTAGGTTGTCGAAACTTAGTTCTTCGAGTATGGATGATGTAAAAAGAATTGATTCTAATACTTATGAATTGACAGGAAGTGGAGAGTACAGAATTATGGAAGAAGGCGGAAGAAGACTTGTTGTTAATTTAAATAATGGAATGTTGAATGGGAAATATGATGAATTTTATGCAAACGGAAATAGATTTACGATAGGAAATTATAGAAATGGAAAAAAAGAAGGAGAATGGACAGTTTATACTGAAAATGGAAAAGTCTGGAAAAAATATCAATATAAAGACGATCAGTTAAATGGACGTTATTCTTCATATTATGGAAAAACAGGGTCTCAGGAAACAGTTGGGAACTATGAGAATGGAAAAATGACAGGAACTTGGACTGAGTATTATGAAAATGGCTCGAAAAAATCACAAGGAAATTATTCAAATGGACAGAAAAATGGATTATTTAGTGAATGGAACACTAACGGAGGTAAAAAATCTGAAATCAATTATGTAAATGATGAAATAAATGGGAAAATGAATGTCTACTACGAAAGTGGAAGACCTTTGTACGAAGCAAACATGAATGGAGAAACTGGAACTGTAAGAGGATATTATACAGATGGAAGCCTTGGATTTGAGGGAAGTATTAAAGGCAGAAGAAGAACAGGAACTTGGACTTATTATGATAAATCAGGAAATCCTAGAAAAGTAAATTATTAGAAGTTTATTGTAGTGAAAAAGGAGGGGGAAAATGTCGTATTCAGCAAATGTAAAAAGAGAAATCTTCAACTTGGAAAATTCAGATAAAGATACTGTTTATGCAGAGCTTTTTGGAATTTTTATTGCAAAGAATGTAATTACAGAACATGGAATTTATTTCAGCACTGAAAATGTATCGCTTGCTAAAAGAATTTATTCAAATTTACGGGCAGTAACAAATATCCCAATTCAACTAAAATACGTTATTAGTAAGCGTCTTGGAACACATAAAATGTATGAAGTGATACTTTTTCCCACTCAGCACAACCAGCAGGAATACAAATCATTTTTAAAAAAAATTTATTTTCACAAAAATTTTTCAGTTGTGGAGAATGAAAAACAGCTAGCTGGTATAATTAGAGGTTTTTTCCTTAGCTGTGGATATATAAAGTCTCCAGAAAAAGCTTATGCAATGGACTTTTTTGTGGATACTGAAGATTCTGCCACTTATTTGTATTATTTGTTTAAACAGATGGGGAAAAAAGTTTTTCAGACAGAGAAAAAAAATAAGAGCCTTGTTTATTTAAGAAATTCAGAAGACATTTTGGATATAATTTTTTTAATTGGGGGAATAAATTCGTTTTTTGAATTTGAGGAAGTTACGATAAATAAGGAAATTCGAAATAAAATTAATAGAAATATGAATTGGGAAATCGCAAATGAAACAAAAAAATTATCGGCTTCTGAAAAGCAGATTAACATGATAAAGGTAATTGATGAAAAAATGGGTCTTTCAGAATTGACAGACGTATTAAGCGAAACAGCAAGAATTCGGCTAGAGAATCAGGAAATGTCTCTACAGGAACTAGCAGACTTAATGGAAATTTCTAAATCTGGAATAAAAAATAGATTTAGACGGCTGGAAACAATTTACAAAGGACTGGTAGAAAACTAATTAAGAAAGTTAAGCTGAGGAAAAATTAATGAAATTATTGTCGATTATATATGGATTTATTGTTTTTTTACGAAATAAACTTTATGATTTGAATATTTTTAAAGAAAAAAAGGTTGATGGAGTGGAAATAATTTGCATTGGAAATATTGTGGCAGGAGGGACTGGGAAAACACCAGCTGTGCAGTATTTTGTGCAGAAATATCTAGAAAAAAATAAAAAAGTTGGAATTCTAAGTCGAGGTTACAAAGGAAAACGGGAAACTGATTTACTGCTTGTACGGGATGAAAAAAAGATTTATGCGACTTCCAAGGAATCAGGAGATGAAGCCTATTTGCATGCCTTAAATTTTCAAATTCCTGTCGTAGTCTGTAAAAATCGTTATGAAGGTGCAACTTTTTTAAAAGAAAAATGTGGTGTGGAAACAATTATTATGGACGATGGCTTTCAGCATAGAAAATTGAAAAAGGATAAAAATATAATTCTGATTGATGCAACAAATCCTTTTGGAATGAATGATTATTTGCCAAAAGGACGATTGCGGGAATCACTTGACTCTTTAAAAAGAGCTGATGAAACTATTATTACAAAAAGTAATTATGTTTCGAGAGAAGAAATTGTGAAAATTAAGGAAAGACTGGCAAAATATCAAAAACCGATTTCTGTTGCTACTTTTGAAGAAAGTTATTTTTACAAATTAAATTTTGAAAATAGGAAAAAATTGGGTAAAATAAATAATGAAAACAATATAAGAAATGAAAAATTTCCATTAGAAATTATTAAAAATAAAAATGTTCTGATTTTTTCTTCAATAGCAAATCCAGTCGTATTTTATAAGACAATAAAAAAATTAAATCCAAGTAATATTGATGAAATAAAATTTCCAGATCATCACATTTACACAAGTGAAGAAATTTTGGAAATAAAGGAAAAAGCCCAAAATTATGATTATGTTTTGACAACGGAAAAGGATATTGTGAAAATTGATGAAAATATAGAAAATTTAATGATTTTAAAAATGGAATTTAAAATTGTTGAAAAATAAAGTGGATTTAAGGTTTTGGAAAAATTAAAATTTTACAAAATTTTAAAAATAAAAGTTATAAAATCAAATATAAAAAATATTGTAGTTATTAAAAAAATTAAAATTTTTACAAAGATTATAAAATGAAGCAGAAGGGAGGAATTAAATTTTGACTGAAAATAAAAAGCTGGAAAGTGAAAATGTCTTTTTAAATACAGAAAATTTTTCAGAATTTATTCTAAAATATAAAAATAATTTTGAAAAACGAAAATATTTTCAGCTTGACAAAAATTTTAAGATAATAGTTAAAGAACCATCATTTATACTAGAATTGGGATATATTTATTTTAGTAAAAACAAAAAAAATGAAAATGTAAAACAAATCATAAGCAAACAATTTTTAGAAACATTTAAAGAAAAAGACAAAAAAATAGAACGGTTAAGCAAAGTTGAGCTTCCAAAATTAATAGATGGATTTATAAGAAGTATTTTTAACAAAGAATCAATTTATGCTGTAAAATTAGGAAATGAACTGCTGTATCGGGATAAAAATAAATTTTTTGAAATTTTATACAACTATTCATTAATTTCAACAGATACAAATAAACTTGTAAAAACTTTTTTTGCAAAAAAAATGATAGAAAAAATTGAAACTGAAAATGGTTCAAAATTTAACGAAATTCGTGATAAAATAGATGAGATAATAAAAAATATCATAAATTATTTCACAAAATCTGATTCAGCTTTCCTAAATTTTGAAAATATGGAAAACTTAAACTATTTTGTGGAAAATCAAGCTGATGAACTTTATAAAAAAATTTATGTGGAAAATTATGATAAAATTGTGGAAAAGTATAATATCCAAAACGTAAAAAAAATAGAATTTAGTAAAAATTATGATTTTGAAAATTTAAGTGAAAGTAAAAAAATACTATATAAATATATATAAAAAGAAAGGAAATAAAAAATTATGTTGGAAATGAAATACATAAGGGAAAATGCTGATAAAGTCAGAGAATATTTAAAAAATAGAAATAGTGACTTTGATTTGGATTCATTGCTGAAATTTGATGAAGATAGAAGAAATTTGCTTCAGGAAGTGGAAATGTTAAAGAAAGAAAGAAATGAATCAAGTGCGTTGATAGGAAAATATAAACAGGAAGGAAAAGATCCTGCTGAATTACTTGCGAGAATGCAGACTGTCAGTGCAAAAATTAAGGAACTTGACCAAAAGGTAGCAGAAATTGATGAAAAGCAGTTGGAACTTGCTTATACGATTCCAAACAAATTAAGTGATACGACTCCAGTTGGAAAAGATGAAGATGATAATGTAGAAGTTAGAAAATGGGGAACTCCAAGAGAGTTTGACTTTGAAATAAAATCACATGATGAACTAGGAGTAGAACTAGGGATTTTGGACTTTGAAAGAGGGGCAAAACTTGGTGGTTCAAGATTTACAGTTTATAAAAATGCAGCTGCAAGATTGGAAAGAGCTTTGATTGCGTTTATGATTGATGTTCATACTGGGGAACATGGGTTTGAGGAGATTTTTACGCCACAATTAGTTAGACGAGAAATGATGGTGGGAACAGGACAACTTCCAAAATTTGCTGATGATGCCTATAAAATTGAAGGTGATGAAATGTACTTGATTCCAACCGCAGAAGTTACACTTACGAACTTGCATAACAGTGAAATTCTAGATGAAGAGGAATTGCCTAAATATTACTGTGGATATACAGCTTGCTTCAGAAAGGAAGCCGGTTCTGGAGGGCGTGATTTAAAAGGTCTTATAAGACAGCATCAGTTTAACAAAGTAGAAATGGTAAAAATTGTAAAACCTGAAACTTCTTACAATGAACTTGAAAAAATGGTAAACTGTGCAGAAAAAATATTGCAAAAACTCGAATTGCCATATAGAGTGCTGGCACTTTGCAGCGGAGATATAGGATTTAGTGCGGCAAAAACTTATGATTTGGAAGTTTGGGTGCCAAGCCAAGGAAAATACAGGGAAATTTCTTCTTGCTCAAATACAGAGGACTTTCAAGCTAGACGTGCAATGATTAAATACAGGGAAAAGGAAACTGGAAAGAGCCATTTTGTACATACTCTGAATGGATCGGGGCTTGCAGTGGGAAGAACATTGCTTGCAATTATGGAAAATTACCAGCAGAATGACGGAACTATAAAAGTTCCAGAAGTATTAGTGCCTTATATGGGTGGAATGACAGTTATAAAATAATAAAATCGCTATAACAACCAGCTATAAGATTAATCTGATTTTTTTCATAAACTGTTAAAAAACCACTTTAAAATCAAGTTCAATAATAAAAATAAATTATTAAAATTTTGAAAACAATTTTGTTATTAAAAACGACTGAATGGAGAAAATATGGCGAAATTTATAAAATTTTTGACAATTATGATAATTTTTGGAGGTATAGCGGGGTTTTTGGAATTTAGCGGATATTTATATCATAATGATATTTTAGCGGAATTAGCTGGATATAAAGTTCAGGGGCTGGATATTTCACATCATCAGGAAAAAGTCAACTGGACTCGTGTAGATAAGAAATACAAATTTATTATTTTGAAAGCAACTGAAGGACAAAATTTTCTTGATACAGATTTTTTATATAACTGGAATAATGCCAGATTGAATGGCTTTATAGTGGGAGCATATCATTTTTTTACAATGACGAGCAGTGGAGAAGCGCAAGCTGATTTTTACATAAGCAAAGTGCCAGCTTCTGACAAAACTTTACCACCAATGATTGATTTGGAAATATCTACAAAAAAATATAAAAAACCAGATGTAATCAAGCATTTAAAAGATATGGTTGAAAAACTTGAAAAACACTATCAAAAGAGAGTAATTTTTTATGTAAATTATAACACTTATAATGCATATATAAAAGGTGAATTTCCTGAAAATAAAATTTGGATTACAGATTATAAATATTTTCCAAAAATAGAAGAAGATAGCAGGTGGATAATCTGGCAAGTTTCAAGACGTGGAAGAATTGAAGGAATTCCAGGCTTTACAGATAAAAATGTACTTAGAAAAGGAATGACAGTGGAAGAATTGATAAATCAAAATAAAATAAATTGATAACCATTGTTATAAAAAATTTTAAAATTAATAGTAAGTATGAATTACCAATATCAAAATTTAATTTAAAATTTTATTTTGGTGGTATTTAAGCATATATTTAAAAAAATATTTTATTTTTAACTATTATTTTTTGTTTTCTATTGATTTTTATACGAAAATTTGGTAACATATAATTAAAGAAGTTAATCTAATTAATAAATATTAGGAGGCGTAAAATGAAATATCATTTTAAAGATTTAGGATTAAGCAACACTAAAGAAATGTTTGCTAAAGCAAATAAAGAAGGTTATGCAGTACCTGCTTTTAACTTTAACAACATGGAACAATTACAAGGAATTATCGAAGCGTGTGTTGAAGAAGGGTCACCAGTAATTCTTCAAGTATCGACAGGTGCAAGAAAATATATTGGTAAAGAAATGTTACCTTGGCTTGCAAAAGCTGCAACAGCTTATGTAGAAGCATCAGGATCAGATATTCCAGTAGCATTGCACTTGGATCATGGTCCAAACTTCGCTGAAGCAAAAGACTGTATCGAATACGGATTCTCTTCAGTAATGTATGACGGATCTCACCACCCTTACGATGAAAACGTTGCAGAAGCAAAACAAGTTGCTGATTTCGCTCACCAACACGATGTTACAGTTGAAGCTGAATTAGGAGTTTTAGCTGGAATCGAAGACGATGTAGTAGCAGCAGAACATGTTTATACTCAACCTGATGAAGTTGAAGACTTCGTAACAAAAACAGGAGTTGATTCATTAGCAATCGCAATTGGAACTTCTCACGGAGCTCACAAATTCAAACCAGGAGACGATCCTAAATTAAGATTGGATATCTTGGAAGAAATCGAAAAAAGAATACCTGGATTCCCAATCGTATTACATGGTTCATCAGCAGTACCTCACCAATTTGTTGAAATGATTAACCAATATGGTGGAAAAATTGCAGATGCAATTGGTATCCCTGATTCAGAATTAAGAAAAGCTGCTAAATCAGCAGTAGCCAAAATTAACGTAGATACTGATGGAAGATTGGCTTTCACAGCAGGAATCAGAGAAGTATTCGCTAAAAACCCAGGAGAATTTGATCCTAGAAAATATGTAGGACCTGCAAAAGATTACATGAAAGAATACTACAAAGATAAAATCAGAAACGTATTTGGATCAAATGGAGCTTACAAAGCTGGAGCTGCAAGATAATAACAAATAAAAAATGAAAATTAATTTGGATTATCTCAAGTTTATTCTCAAACTTGGGATATTCCTTTTGAGTTTTACATAAATAAAATTTGTTTAAAAGAGGTGAAAATTTTTTTTTTCCTCTTTTTTTGTGGCAAATATATTGCAACAAACTGAAAAAATGTAAAAACTCATGATAATTTTATTTTAAAAAATCACGACATTTTTAGTTTAATTAAAACAATTAATTTAACTAAAACAAAAAATAAGCAAAATTTCGTTAGAAGAAAAATAGCTGTCTGAACTTTTGGAATAAATTTTGAATTATATATAGTTATTTATGATGAAATAATCTATATTCAAAAGCAAGTTCTATTTTTTTCTATAAGAAAGTTTTGCGTAAAGCGTGGGTAGTTCGTAGAACTTTCGCGAACATTATTAAGTGTTAACTAGTTAATTATGCTAAAATAACTGTTATTGCGAAACAGGGGAGATGGCGATTGATCTCCCTGCTTAAAATAAACTTGAATATAAATAAAAATAAAAAAAATACTTATTAATCATCATATATCAAAATTGAAAAAAGAGATTTAATAGAATAATTTAAAAAATAATATCTTACTAAATTAAGTGATATTTTATAAAAATGCCAAAATATTTAAAATTGAATAAATAGGAATAGAAAATAGGAGGAAAAATGAATACACATAATGATTCAACAAAATATATATTTGTTACAGGTGGAGTTGTTTCATCGCTTGGAAAAGGAATTGTGGCTTCTTCTTTAGGGAGATTACTTAAAGAAAGAGGCTATAAGGTTACAATTCAAAAGTTTGATCCATATATAAATGTGGATCCAGGAACTATGAGCCCTTATCAGCATGGGGAAGTTTTTGTTACAGAGGATGGGGCAGAAACTGACTTGGATTTAGGACATTATGAAAGATTTATCAATGAGAATCTGACAAAGTATAATAATTTGACAACTGGGAAAATTATGTCAAAAATTATTGCAAAAGAGCGTCGTGGGGAATTTTTGGGAGGGACTGTACAAACTGTGCCTCACATGACAGATGAAATTAAGTACAATGTTATAAAAGCTGCTGAGGAGAATAACTCTGATATTGTAATTACTGAGATTGGTGGGACAATTGGGGATATTGAAAGTGATCCGTTTATTGAAGCGATTCGCCAGTTGAAAAGAGAAGTTGGAAGAGAAAATATTGCTTACATTCATGTAACATTATTGCCTTATTTAAAAGCAGCTGGGGAGCTTAAGACTAAACCTACACAGCACAGCGTAAAAATGCTTCAAGGACTTGGAATCTCGCCAGATGTGATTGTAGTGAGAAGTGAACATCCTGTTGATGAAAATATCAAGAAAAAAATCTCACTTTTCTGTGATATTGATGAAGAAGCGGTTATTGAATCGCTTGATGCAAAAAGCCTTTATGAAATACCATTAACCATGGAAAAATTAGGACTTGCCGATGTAATTTGCAAGCATTTTAAAATAAGAAATGAAAAGCCATTACTGACTGAATGGACTAAAATGGTGGAAAAATTCAAAAATCCTAAAAAACTTGTAAAAGTAGCAGTTGTTGGAAAATATATCGAATTAAAGGATGCTTACATAAGTATTCATGAATCAATAGAGCATGCTGGGTTTAATCTTGATACAAAAGTTGAAATTGACTATTTTAAGGCTGGAGAATTTGACGTGAAAAAACTGGCTGATTATGACGGAATTTTAGTGCCAGGTGGATTTGGCGACAGAGGAATAGATGGAAAAGTTGAAGCGATTAAATTTGCAAGGGAAAATAACATTCCATTTTTTGGAATCTGTCTTGGAATGCAAATGGCGTGTGTAGAATTTGCAAGAAATGTGCTTGGCTATAAAGGTGCTACTTCAACAGAATTTGAAAAGGACACTTCATATCCAATTATAAGCCTTATGGAAGAGCAAAAAGGTCTGAAAGATATGGGAGGAACAATGCGTCTTGGGGCATATCCATGTATATTAAAAGACGACAGTTTAGCTGCAAGAGTTTATGGAAGAACTCAGATTGCTGAAAGACACAGACATAGATACGAATTTAATAACGCTTTCAGAGAAGAATTTGAAAAAGCTGGAATGGATATCGTAGGATTATCTCCAGACGGAAATTACGTGGAAGTAATCGAAATAAAGGATCACCCATACTTCATAGCCTCACAATACCATCCAGAATTCAAAAGCCGTCCAAATCGTCCACATCCATTGTTCACAGGCTGGATAAAAGCGGCATTAAAGAAACGAAGCGAAAAATAATAGTAATTAATTGAAAAACAAATTAAGCAGGAAAATTTTTATTAATTAGGAGTTTTTCTGCTTTTTTTATAAATTTTAAAATAATTCTATATAAAACTGTTTTAAAACTGAATTCAAAAGTTATGACTATTTGACTCAAACCTTAAATTTGTATAATTTTTAGTAGTTTAATTTTAAATAGATTTGAGTATAAAATTAATAAAAAATAATTATTATATTATCTTCCGTTTAAAAATGAGAATAAATTTGGTTGTTCAATAGCTAATTCATAAACTGATTCCTAATCATTTAACTTTTTAATTTTTTCTTTTCGTAGGATTGCTCATTGCCGCAAATCCTACAACCTATGGCTAGACTACGACTTTTATTTGCCCAACTCCGAAACTCCTCCTTACAGTCGTCAAACAGTCGCAGTTGAACAAATAAAAGCTCCGTCGGTTTATTAAAACAAAAAAATTATATTTTAATTATTTTGAAATACTAGTTTTTTATCCTTTATTGGAGAAGTTTGTAATAAATTCGTTATTTAAATAGGATTTATTATAAGAAAAAACAATTATTAAACAAAACAGTTCAAAATATAAATTCACAGAATAGTTAGTTTGAAAATAAATAATAAATAAAAAAAGACAATCTTAAAAATAAGAAAGTCTTTTTTTCTAGTTCAATAAAACATATTTTCTATAACAAATCTATAAAAAACAATATTTTTATTTTACTTAATTACTACAAATTTATTAGTCTCTGATAGTTGCTAATAATTCTCCTAATACTTCAACTGCTTCATCAGCATCAGGTCCTTCAGCATGAACTGTAACTTCTGAACCGTTTTTAATTCCAATTGATAATAATTTCAATAAAGATTTTCCATTTACTTTTTTTCCTTCGTTTTCCACTTCTACTGAACTTTCAAATTCTTTTGCTTTAGCAACAAATACTCCACCTGGTCTTGTATGTAATCCTGTAGGATTTGTCATAGTAACTGTTTTACTTGCCATTTATTTATCCTCCTTAATTATATCTCTACCTTAATTTTACAACAGTTTTTGGTATTTGTCAATAAGTCTGAAAAACATTTTTTCTGTTAGTCAGTCAAACAATATAGTTTGTTTAGAAAAAAATTATTGAACATCAATTAATAAAGAGTGGAAGTTTGTATAAATCACGTTTCCTGGTTTACTATTTTTTATTTTTTTTAGAAATTTTCGTTCGCAGTAGTCGACTGTAACTTTGTCCCCTTTTTTTGCTTTAGAATATTCACAGGCAAGGTTTGCAGCGTGCAGGAGAACATCTTCTGGAACTTCCTTATTATTTCGTAAAATAAGGACATGGCTTCCAGGAATGTCTTTTATGTGCATCCAAATGTCGTTAGGCTGTCCTTTTGAAAAGGATATTTCTTCATTTTCCTTGTTGTTTCTTCCAACGAAGATTTGAAAGCCTTTGTAGTCAAACGACAATAAATCACGTTTTTTTGGTTTATTCAATTTAATTTTATTTTTTGATTTATGTCCATTATTTGTTAAATTCAGTTCGTTTTCAATTTCCTCGATTCCAATAAAATCAGTTTCTTTTTCGATAAACATTTTTATTTCCTCAAAATATCTTATTTCATTCTGAATGTCTAAAAATCTGGAATCTAAGGCTGAAATTGTACGTTTTCCTTTATTATACTTATTGTAATAAAAGTTTAAATTATCATTTGGAGATAAAAGTGGATCCAGATTTATCGTAATTTCCTCATTATTATAAAAATCAAAAACTGTAATCTTTTTCATTCCATATTTTATCTGATGCATATTCGCTGCCAAAATATCTCCAATATTTTTATATTTTTCAAAATTTTCATTTTTTTTCAAGTCAACTTTTATATTTTTCTTAATTTTTTTGAATTTTTTTATTTGTGAATCAACGTATTTTAGTAGATTTTTCTTTTTTTCACTAATAACGTTGGAAGTAATAGTTGTTTTAAAATAAGCATTTAAACCTTCATTTAAAGTTTCAAAATATTTTCTTTCATTTTCTAAAGTTGCATTTTCCTTTTGATTAAATTCAGAAAATTCGTTGTAAGTTAGCACTTTCTGGATTTTTCCACGATTTAAAATTTCGTACATTACTGGCTTATAACTGGATAAATATTTTTTAAAAGTGTGATAATCCTGAGAACATTCCAGTGCAAAGGCACGTCCGACACCTTCGATTTTTTCCATAAAAGTTTCAGTTTCAAATGGAAAATTTTCGTCTTCCAGATAAAGTGGCGAAATCTTTTTTTCCTCAAATGGCAAAGTATATCTTGCACCTGTCATAATAACACGGTTTCCAACATCAATTGAAGTAAAATAAAGCGCAGAGAGAATTTTATCTTTGCTAGTTAAGAAAATATTGCTCGCTTTTCCCATAATTTCAATAATTAATGTGTATTTTTCCACATCTCCAAACTGATTTAACTTCTCAAAGTCAAAATATACAATTCTATCAAAACCTTCCTGACGAATATTTATTAAAATTGAATTTTGTAAATATTTTTTTAGTGATAACAAAAATTTTGATTGAAAATCAGTATTTGGATCTTTTTCGTCTTTTAAGTAAAAAATTGTTGAATTGTCCTTTACTTGAAAAATCAAGTTATTCTTTCCAAAAAAAAGTGAAAATGAAACTCTATCATATTGAAAAATTTTTGTCAATTTATATCGTAATATTTTTTCTTTTATCTCTTTTATTAAAAATGAAATTCCAATTCCATCTAAATAAAGCATATTCCCTCCTTGATATATTTTATTTTTATCAAAAAAATCACAATTAGATTAATAACTGTGATTATATCTTTAAATTTTTAATTATTTCAAAATCTTTAAAACCTAATTTTTGAGCTTCTTCATCTGTTTTGTTACGGCATAATTTTTTTAAACTTTTTCTAATAGCCCCATCTGGGTATTTTAAATTAATTACAAAAGCTAAATATTCTAATATTAAAATTGATACTGCTATCCTATCGGATATTTTACCATTAACAAAATATAATTTGTTTTTAAATTCATCTAATATTTTGGGCTTTGTGGAAAATTTTATATCTACAATATTTGAATTATGAGCTGACAAGTTTCTAATTAAATTGATATTTTCCAACCAAGATAAATATATAATTCCAGATAAATTATGCTCTTTAGCTATTTTATTCTGATATTTTTTATATAGTAATTTATATAAATCTAGTATTTCCCCAAATGTCAAAATATCTGTTACTAGCCATATTGGTATTTTATTGTGACTTTGTTTGTATGTTTTAAGTAATTCATTTTTACTATTTCCTAAACTTCTATCTATTCTTTTTTTAAAATCTTTTTCTTTAAATGCTCGGAAATGTCTACAATATTCTGTTTTATCGACCCACTTATAGAAATCTAGGTATCCATAAGCTCCAAATTTTTCACCTATTAAATAAGAAAATTTAGTTTTTAATGAAATTTCGACTTTTTCGGTTAATCTTAATAAATTGATTCTTAAATTTTTATTTTCATAAAATCTAGTTAATATTTCATCAAAAGTAATGTCTTGTGTGTATTGTCCATCTTTAAAATAAGGTAACGAGCATTCTTTTAGTTTATAGTAATTTATAAATTGCAATATTTTTTCAGCTTTTTCTTCATCAGTAATAATCATTCCTCTATCTTTAAAGAGTTTTACTTGTTCTCTAAAAGTCAGAAATTCATCTCTTGCCATCATTTTCTTAAATTCTCCTAAAAAAAAGCCCTGCGTAGGTATGCAACCTTGTATTATTTAAAATACTGCAGGGGGTTTGATATAATTAATTCTACTCTATTTTTATAAAATTGTCAATAAAAAATCAAAAAATTTATCACAGTTACTGTATTTAATTGTCATTGTTCTTATGTTGTTTTATTATTATCTTATTCAATGATTTTGTAATAGTGGACTTTCTTAAAGAGCATTTTTTCTAACCATAATATTTTCTGCATCTTCAATATTTAGTATCTTCTCATCCCCATCTACGAGCAAAGTTATCAAATATTTATCAATATTTATAATTTTTATTAGCGATTTTATCATAACACCTTTTTCATTTAAATATTTTCTGATTGCAACACTTCCTTTTATTGAAGAAACTTGAACCAAATCGTCTTTTTCAAAATTTAGTATTGATTCAGGCTGAATATCTTTTTTGACTTTATCAAGATTTTTTACAATTGTTTCAAAAACCTCGATAAATGTTTCTAATTTCTTTGATGGAATATCATCTGTAATTTTTTCAAGAATATTTGAGTGAAAATCTCCATGATAGTTTAACGCAACTTTTCCTTTTGAAGTAAGTCTTACAAAAACTTTACGCCTGTCAATATCCGACCGGGAACGTTCCAGAAATTGTTTGTCAGTCAGCTTGTTTACGGCGACTGAGGCTGTTCCCATTGTAATGCCTAGTTTGTCAGACAGTTCATTCATTGTAATTTCATTTTCCCCAATCGCTTCAATAATATGAAGTTCAGATGTAGTCAAGCATTTAATTACCTGATTTAAATTTATTTCTTCAATTTTATAATATGTTTTATAGAATTTGTCTAATAGATTTTCTATTTTTTCATACATTTTAATTGTTCCTTTCTTACTTTATTTCTGACTTTTTCATAACTTTATTTATTTTTTAAAATTATTATTTTAAAGATTCAATTTTTTCTTTATAATTTCCGCTAAAAATATATGAACCTGCAACTAACACATTTGCTCCAGCTTCTTTTACTAATTTTCCAGTTTCAGCGTTGATTCCTCCATCCACTTCAATATCAATATTTTGGTTAATTTTTCGCAAATCTTTTATTTTTTGAAGCATTTTAGGAATGAACTTCTGCCCGCCAAATCCTGGATTTACTGTCATAATTAACATCATATCAATATTATCCAGATCATATTTTATAACATCCAGTGGAGTAGAAGGATTTAATGCAATTCCTACTTTTTTTCCAAAAGATTTTATTAGCTGGATTGTTCTGTTTAAGTGCTTTGTAGCTTCAGCATGGACTGTGATTATGTCTGAGAATTGTGCAAAATCTTCTATTAAGTAATCTGGTTCGTTTACCATAAGGTGAATGTCAAATACAAGATTGCTATGTTTTCGTAAAGATGAAATAACAGGAGCTCCAAAGCTGATATTTGGTACAAAATTTCCATCCATAACATCCAAATGCAGATATTCTGCTCCTAGTTTTTCCACTTCCGTAATTTCTTCTTTTAATTTGCTAAAATCTGCAGCAAGCAGTGAAGGTGCAATTATTGTCCTTTTTTCTTTAATCATAAAAATCAACTCTTTCCTTTTTTTATTTTTAAATTATTTATTAAATTTTATATTTTGTAATGAATATAGATAAAAATCATATCGTTCTTGCGAAATATTATCATTTTCCACATTTTCCTTTATTGCACAGTTTGGCTCGTTTACGTGAATACAGTCTCGAAATTTGCAGTTAGGAATAAATTCTAAAAATTCTGGAAATAACTTTTCCAGTTCCTTTTTTTCTTCCAGTTTTGGAAAGTCCAATGTCGAAAATCCTGGAGTGTCTATTATGTACGAATGTGGTGCTGACATAAAAAATCGGCTTTCTATTGTTGTATGTCGCCCTTTTTTTGTTTTCTGGCTGATATCATTTGTAACTAGTACTTCTTTACCAATTAGAGTGTTTATAAGCGTGGATTTTCCAGCTCCCGATGGTCCTGAAATTACAACTGATTTTTTATTTATATATTGCTGTAATTCCTTAATTCCAGTATTCGTTTCAGTTGAAATTGGGAAAATAGAAATTGTTTCTTTAAAAATTTGTCTAAACTTATTAAAAAATTCTTTCAGCTCGTCTTCTGAAACCAAGTCAATTTTTGATAATATTAGCACAATTGGAATATTTTGAGAATTTGCGTTTAACAGCATTTTTTGAAAATTGGTAAAATCAAAATTTGGACTTTTTATTGCAAATAAAATACCAATAAAATCAATGTTTGCAATTAGTGGACGATATAAAAAGTTTTCCCTTTTTTCAATTTTTTCAATAACTTTTTCCTTTTCGTCAAATTCTACAATATCCCCGATAATACAGTTCATTTTATCATTTTTTACTTTTAATGTTCCACGTAACTTGCATTCATAAATATTTTCTTCATTTAAATTTTTGGAATTTTCATCTAAAACATAGTAAAATCCTTTTATTTTTCTAATAACTTTTCCTTTAATAAAATATTTGGGAGAAATTTCAAAATAACATTCAAAATAACTCCCATCTCCTTTCTAAATTTTTAATCATTTTAACTATTCGCTGCTATCTTCATCGCCACCAGAATCATTATTATTTCCACCGCCTCTTGAACCATTACGTGGGGAAGACTGCGAATTTCCATTGTTTTGCTGCTCGGTACCTTGCCGATCCATTTGGTTAATGGTGTTGTCGATAATTCTTTCTATTTCTTGATTATCTATATCTTCCTGAGATTGATTAATAATTTCTTCTGTTGATTTTTCACGTTTTTTAGGAGCGGCTCCAGTATTTAACACAATTGATATCTTCTGTCCTCTCTGAATCTTCGTTCCAGCTGCAGGATTTGTAGAAATAATCGTATTTACAGGCAATGTTGGGTCACTTGTACGTGAAATATTTCCAATATCAAGTCCAATTTGTTTTAACAATTCTCTCGCATCGTTTAAGTCAAGTCCTGTTATATTTGGCATAACTGACGGATCTACCATTTGCTGTGAAGAAACCAGTATTGAAATTTTTTGGTTAATCTCGAGTTTTGTACCTGGTTTTGGATAAACTCCTAAAATTGTATTATATTTCTGGTTAGATGGATAATAATCAATTGTTTCTATTTGAATATTTTGCCCTTTTAACCGAGATCTTGCTTCAAGCAGTTCTAATCCAATAATATTAGGGACTTTTACATCTTCCCCATTATTTACCCAGATTCTTATAACTCTGTTTACCTTTACTTCCTTGCCTGGACGTGGATCCTGATTATAAACCGTATCCAGTGGTACTTTTTCTGTTTTGGAATTAATAACTTTGACTTTTAACCCAGCTTTTTTCAAATATTTTACAGCATCCTTCTTGTCAAGGTTCATAACATCTGGAATAACTGTAAGTCTAGTGTTAAAAAAATGACGTTCAAAAACATCCTTACCAAATCTTATTAATGCCACTAAACAAAGCAGTACAATAATAGTTCTAAAAAATTTTCCATAATTAAATTTATATTTTGTGGCCATTTTTCACCTCGTTATTTTTATTGTTAATTCTTTACTCTATATAATATCATAAATATTGAAAAAATGATATAAATTTATTTTTTTAGATTGTAATTCGTCTTTTATATTTTTTAAGAGATCTTACCTAGAAGAAATTGATTTATGTGACATATTACAAAGCGTAGTTTATACAAATATGGAATTTAATCTAATACAAGATAACAAAGAATTAAATGATGTTAAAAAGGTGACAGGTAAAATAGAGATGAAATTCTATAACAATTAATTTGGTAACTTTGTAAATCGAATTTTTAAGTATCCATACAAGATTTTCATAATAGGGTTGTTTAATAGCTAATTCGTAATTATTAAATTAAATTATTTTTTATATATTTTAATTAATAAAAATTTTTTCATATTATTATGTTTTTTCTTTTTATTTTCGTAGGATTGCTCATTGCCGTAAATCCTTATCTTGCAGTAAAGGTTTATCCTGATAATCAAAATATTTGGCAAGATTGCTACGCAATAACCTATGGCTAGACTACGACTTTTATTTGCCCAACTCCGAAACTCCTCCTTTCAGTCGTCAAACAGTCGTAGTCGAACAAATAAAAGCTCCGTCGGTTTATTAAAACAAAAAAATTTTTGATTCTTTTGATTAATTTTATTTTGAAATAAAAATAAAAACCCTCATTTACTTTTAATATACGTGTGTTATACTTATATAAAAGATATGGAATTTAAAAAAATAATAAATAAAAATTATGGAGGGAAATATGAAAAAGATAGCAATTGCACTTTTTTCACTGATGAGCATAATTTCGTTTAGTGCGAATGAGAATATTGTCAGAAAGATAAGTGTTACTGGGAATGCAGAAAGGGAAGTTATGCCTGATTTGGCAAAGATTAACTTTAAGATTGAGGAAAAGGGGAGTAACTTGAGTCAGACAACTAATGAGGTTAATAAAAAAATTGAGAAGTTTAAAAGTGAATTGAGAGCTAGGAAAATATCGCTTGAAAATTTGGAAACAAAGGCGTTTTACAATAGGAAAGGAATCGAATATCAAGATGATGAAGATATTCTGGATGTGAAAACTGTTCCAAATAAAACTGTCAAAAAGACTGATAAAAAGCCAACTTCTTATGATGTGAAAATGTCAATGCTAGTAAAAAATACAGCTTTTAACAAAATTTCAGCATTGATTGACTTGGAAGACGGGGATAATTTGCAAAGCATTCAGAAAAATTTTGATGAAAATACATTTGCATTTAACATAAATGAAAACGGAACAACGGTTGATCAAGTCTTAAATAAAGTATTTAACAAACTTAATACTTCAAGAAGAAAGCTGATTTCGGCTGGAATCCCTGAAAGTGATATTATTTTGAGCGATTATCAAATAAAAGAAAATTATACTGAAAATAAAGGTACAAAAAAAGATGTTTACTATGTTATAGATGAATTCGTGCTTACGACAAAAAATATAAAGGAACTTAATACAATAATTTCAATTGCTGATGATAATGGAATAAATATAAACGGCTCAATTAACTTTGACTTGTCAGACAAAGACAGAATTGAGTCAGAAATGTACAAAGATGCCTATAATCAGACAAAACAGAAGGCAGAAAGCATTTTGCGTTCCAGTAAGATGAAATTGGGAACACCGATTATCGTGAGTGAAGATGTGGAATTTCAGCAAAAAATGATTGACAGAATTGATCAGGCCTGGGAAGTAAAGTATGAAGCGGCAGCAGCACCGATGGCAGAATATTCAAATGCTAAACTCTCAGCTTATTCAGAGACAACATCTTTACGAAAGGATAGCAGAAGCTCAAGAGTTGACTATACTCCAAAACCATTAAAACTTGTGCAAAATATATCAGTTATGTATGAAATGAAATAACAAAAATAGCATAACTTTATATTTATACTAGACTATATTTAAAGAATGAAAATTAAATTTTAGAAAGGAATTTTAAAATGAAAAAAATAATAGCGTTACTTATAATGATTTTTTCAGTATTGTCATTTGCAGATGGCGAAGTTGCTGGAAAAAGAATACAGGTTAGAGGAGTTTCACAAAAGGAAATTATGCCAAATTTGGCAAAAATTGCCCTTACAATTCAGACTGAAAACGAAAGTCTGGATAAGGCAAGTGCTGAAAATTCTAAAATTTTAGAAAGATATAAAAGATTGCTTGCTCAGACTGGGACAAAATATAACAAGATTAATTCGACAGGATATTCTACCTATGAAACATATAATTGGGATACGGTAATTGAAAATAAAGGGAAAAAGGAATATAAAACAAAACTTTCAGTAGAAGTTGACAGAATTTCTCTTGATGCGTTGAAAAATTTTATGAGTGTTCTTGCAGCTGAAAAGATTTATTCCTTGAACAGAAGTAAAAACGGGACATATATTTTCACTGTTGAATCTCAGGATGCGACAAATAAACAGGCATACCAGAATGCAATGTCAAAGTTTAATGATATTCAGCAAAAATTGATCAAAGCAGGAATTCCCGCAAATTCAGTAAAAATCTCAGGATACGACAATAAGGAAGTGAGCCTTGAAAAAAGAACAAGCAATAAAAAAAATATCCAAGTCGTTTCACACCAGATAGAAGTTGAAACAAGAGATTTAAAAAATCTTGGAAACATCATAAATGTAGCAAGCACATTGGGAATCGGTACGACTGGGCAAATCGAATACGATATTGACAATAAGCAGCAGCTGGAAAATGAACTTTACGAAAATGCCTACAAGGAAGCCTTGAAAAAAGCCCAAGTTATCTTAGGAAAAACAGATTTAAACCTAAAAAATCCTGTTACAATCACAGATAAATCATACGGAGTTATCCAGCCTTATTACGATTACAACTACAATTACTACAACGAAGCCAGTTACGCAACTAATTTAGTGCAAGTGAAAAAAAGTGACAGAGAACTTCTCGATGAATCCACAAGAAGAAACATCGTAATTTCGCCAAAAAAATTAAATATTTCAAAAACTGTATACATTGAGTTTGAAATGAACTAAAAATCTAATTTAAGAAAACTGCTGTATTTATATAATATGGCAGTTTTTATTTTTTTATGAATAGCGAATATTTAATAAATTTTGAATAGGATACTATTTACTAATGAATTATACTCGAACCCGTTTAAAATTAAACTATTAAAAATTATATAAACTCAAGGTTTGAGTAAATATTCATAGCTTTTGAGTTCTGTTTTAAAGTGGTTTTACTATAAAGCATCTTGTTTTTTAAAATAGTTTTTAAAAAAAGTGGTATTGACTTTAAAACAAAATAGGGTTATAACAAATGTAATTTTAAACAATATTGTGAAGGAGAGGGAAATGGCAAAAAGTTACGAAGAAATAGCTAAAGAAGTAATAGAGGCTATTGGAGGGAAAGAAAATATAAGTTCATTTGTCCATTGTGCCACAAGGCTTAGAATTATGGTAGTTGATAAGGATAAAATTGATAAGGATAAGGTAGATAATATTGAAAAAGTAAAAGGAACGATGTTTAATTCGGGGCAGTTTCAAATAATCTTTGGGACAGGAATTGTCAATAAAGTATATGAAGCTGTTCAAGGAATTGGAGGAGTGAGCGAATCTTCAGTAGCGGATATGAAAAAAGAAGCAGTAAAACAGGGGAATATAATTCAACAAATTTCAAGAACATTTGGCGATATTTTTGTCCCAATTATACCAGTGTTGGTTGCAACTGGTTTATTTATGGGGCTTCGTGGATTATTAACAAATGAAAATTTATTAAAATTGATGGGAACAACGCCAGAAAGTATAAATCCTAATTTTTTAATGTATACACAAGTATTAACAGATACAGCATTTATTATTTTACCAGCGTTAGTTGCATGGTCTGCATTTAAAGTATTTGGTGGATCGCCTGTATTGGGAATTGTATTAGGTTCTATGTTGATTAGCAGTTCTTTACCGAATGCTTATCAAGTAGCATCGGGAGATGCACATCCAATAATGTTCTTTAAGTTTATTCCAGTAGTTGGATATCAAGGAACAGTTTTACCAGCATTATTCGTAGGTATGATAGGAGCAAAATTAGAACAAAGATTAAGAAAAGTTATCCCAGATGCATTAGATTTATTATTAACACCATTTATTGTATTTTTAGTAATGAGTACATTAGGATTATTTGTTATTGGTCCAGTATTTCACAGTCTAGAAAATTATATTTTAATTGTTACAGAATGGATTTTAAAATTACCGCTTGGAATAGCAGGAATAATAATTGGAGGACTTCAGCAATTAATAGTTGTAACAGGAGTACACCATATATTTAACTTCTTAGAAATTCAATTACTTGCAAAAGATGGATTCAATCCATTTAATCCATTATTATCAGCAGCTGTAGCAGGGCAATTTGGAGCAGTTCTAGCAGTTGGTATTAAGACAAAAGATGCGAAATTAAAAGCATTGGCATTGCCATCAGCATTGTCAGCAGCATTAGGAATTACAGAACCGGCAATTTACGGGGTAAACTTAATTAAAGGTAAAGGAAAACCTTTCTTAATGGGTCTTGCTGGTGGAGCAACAGGTGGATTTTTAGCTTCAATTTTTGGACTTAAGGCTTCTGGAATGGCAGTTACAGTAGTACCGGGAATGTTGTTATTCTTAAATGCACAAATGCCTTTATACTTAATTTCGATAATAGCAGCTTCAGGAGTAAGTTTTGCATTAACATATACAATGGTAAAACTTGATAAATAATAAAATTTTAGCGGGAGTCTTTAACTCCTGCTTTTTTTGAAAAATACCAAAAATAAGGAGAGTGACTGTTTATGAAAAAAAATCTAGTAATAATTTTATTTATTATGCTAATTGCTGGAGTAATTGGAAATGCGGTGACGCGTGGTAATAGAAAGAGAATTAGCAGGAAAAAAATTGGAAATGTGAAAGTGAGTGAAAAAACTGTGGATTTATCAAATTATGACGGGATAAGAAAAATTAACATTTTTGTACAAGGTTTTGAGAGCGGGCCTGCTGTGAGCAAGATTATTTTGGAAATGGATGATTATAAAATTACGAATCTTAATAAAAATGATTGGAAAGTAAGGACAAATGGGTTTGAGAGGAAAGTAACAAATGTGCATGTTTCAGATAAGAAAGGAGAGAAAGCCTTTGACACTGGGATTGTTACACTTGAATTAGAAAATAAGTTTAATCCTGATACCTTGAAATATGAAGGTTCGCCCTTTGCTTATAATAGACAGAAATTTTTTAATGAATGGGTAAAAGAATATGTTGTGGAAATCGAGGGGAAAACTACAATTGATGGGAAAGATTATTTAGTCAGTAAAAAAGAGGATGTGATTAATAATAGAGTTTCGGCTGATACAGAATTGTTTAATTACAGAAGTTCATTTAGTGGAAATTATAAAAACCCAATTACTAAAAAAATAGAAAATCTAAAACTGGAAATGGCAGCTTATGAGCCTGAAAACTTAAAATTGGGAGTAAAAAAACCTTTAATTATATGGCTTCACGGACAAGGGGAAGGTGGAACAGATCCTGATATTGATATTTTGGGTACAGAAACTTCGGCACTTGCGAAAGAGGAAATTCAGAAATATTTTACTGCAGGAGGAACTGATACAAAAGGAGCATTTGTTTTGGCTGTACAAACTCCAACTTACTGGATGGATGAAGGCGATGGGACTAATGGAAATGGAAGCGGAAATTCAAGATACACTCAAATCTTGATGGATACAATCAAGGAATACGTAAAACATAATCCGTATGTTGACACAGGCAGAATTTATCTTGCTGGAGATTCAAACGGAGGATACATGACTGTAAATATGATAATTACTTATCCAGACTATTTTGCAGCGGCAGTACCGATTTGTGAGGCGTATGCTTATCACGAATATGCAAGAAATAGCGACGGAACTTATAAGACAAATAATATTGAAGTTTCGGCAGGCGGTAAAAACAGTGCAGTTTCAAGATTTGTAGAAACTAAGAAACTGTGGGTAACAAAAGAAAAAATTCAGAAGATGAAAAAAACGCCAGTATGGTTCATTGCGGCGGCAGATGACGGAATTGTTACGCCGAAAAAATTCTCGCTTCCAACGTATAGGGATTTATTAAGGGCTGGAGTGGACAATGCGTGGTATTCGTATTATGAAAATGTAGTTGGGACAGATGTGCCAAATTCAAGATTTCCTGGACATTTTTCGTGGATATATTTTTTGAATAATCAAGTGGAAGGTGTGCAGAACAGGAATAAAATAAAAAATTCCAAAGATACCGAAACTTTTGGATTTGAGCCAAGTAACGCTGGAAAAGGCGGGAATGAAAAGGCCAATGTAAACGGGAAGACATTTAAAAATGTATTTGAGTGGATGAATTTTCAGAAAAAAAGCAATAATCATTAGTCAATGTTATTATTAATGTCGAAAATAGAATTGATTTTCATCAGAAAATTTAATAAAAAATAAAGTTATAACTAAATTACAATGCAATTTAAAATATTTTGGTAAAAGGAAAATTTTAAGTTCTATAAAAAATACTTGCAATTTTATATAAAATTGTAGTATGATGTAAAAGTAGAGAAGATTTTTAACATGAAGTTTAAAAATCAAAATAGACTAGAGAAAAGAGAGGTAAAAAAGATGGCAAAAGAAACATTGAATCCATTTGAGATTGCACAAAAACAAGTAAAATCAGCTTGTGATAAGTTAAACGCAGATCCAGCTGTGTACGAAATCCTAAAAAATCCAATGAGAGTGTTGGAAGTATCGTTCCCAGTAAGATTAGATGACGGAACAGTTAAAACATTTACAGGATACAGATCTCAACATAACAATGCGGTAGGGCCTTTCAAAGGTGGACTTAGATTCCATCCAAACGTAACAAGAGATGAAGTAAAAGCATTATCAACTTGGATGACATTCAAATGTTCAGTAGCAGGAATCCCTTATGGTGGTGGAAAAGGTGGAATGGCAATTGATCCTAAAGATTATTCTAAAGCTGAGTTAGAAAGAATTTCTAAAGGCTTTGCAAAAGCAATTTCACCAATTATTGGAGAAAAAGTAGATATACCAGCTCCAGACGTTAATACAAACGGACAAATCATGTCCTGGATGGTTGACGCTTATGAAGAAATTGAAGGGAAATCAGCAAAAGGTGTATTCACAGGAAAACCTTTAGAATTTGGCGGATCTCTTGCAAGAACAGAAGCAACTGGATACGGAGTTAATTTGGCAGCTAAAAAAGCGTTAGAAAAACTAAACATTGATGTCAAGGGAGCAACTTACGCTGTACAAGGATTTGGAAATGTAGGTTTTTACACAGCGTACTATGCACATAAAGATGGTGCAAAAATTGTAGCTTTCTCAAATGTTGATGTTGCAATTTACAATGAAAATGGAATTGATATGGAAGCTGTAATCAAAGATTTTAAAGAAAACGGATGTATTTCAGAAAACAAAGGTTACGGAAAAGATATTACAAATGCTGAGCTGTTGGAACTAGAAGTCGATGTTTTAACGCCATGTGCTTTGGAAAATCAAATTACTTCTGAAAATGCTGACAGAATTAAAGCAAAAGTAGTTGTAGAAGGAGCAAATGGACCAACTACTCCAGAAGCTGATGAAATCTTATTTAAAAAAGGAATCTTAGTTGTGCCTGACATTTTGGCAAACGCAGGTGGAGTTGTAGTTTCATACTTTGAATGGGTACAAAACCTGCAAAGTTACTACTGGTCTTTTGAAGAAGTTCAACAAAAGGAAAATGTGCTATTATCAGGAGCATTTGAAGATGTATGGGCTTTAGCGGCTGAATACAAGGTAGATTTAAGAAATGCTGCTTATATGAAGAGTATTGAAAGAATTGCAAAAGCAATGAAATTAAGAGGATGGTATTAATTTTTTAAGTTTTTGATATTAAATATTTAAATAAAGAACCTATTTCTATTTTTAATTATAGAATGGGTTCTTTTTTTGTAAAATTTATTTCATAATTTAAATTTTGCAGTAAAAAAGTTGATTATTTTAAAATGTATTGTAAAATAATAGAGTAAGAAATAATTTTAGGAGGAAAATAAACTTATGAAGCAAATATTTATTATATCTACGACTTATACAAAATCACTAGAGGAAGTGGGAAAATTTAGACAGGAGCATTTTGAGTTTATTCAAAAAAATATTGATGCTGGAAAATTTATTGCTGGCGGACGGCAAAATCCTCCAACTGGCGGGCTTATTCTTGCGTTCAATGTAACTAGGGAAGAGCTTGAGGAAATATTAAAGGAAGATCCGTATTACAAAAATAATTTGATAGAAACCGTGATAACTGAATTTACACCTGCGTTACTGGATAAGGAATTTGAAAAATATTTTAATTAGGCTTCCGATCTTGAAAACTTTGCATATACTCAAACCTATTTAAAATTAAAATGCTAAAATTATATAAATTTAGGGTTTGAGTAAAATTTTAGTTCGGCTTTAAAGCAGTTTTACTGTACAAGTGCTTAAAAGTTAAGGAATAGCAGGTGTTAATTGTTGTTTAGCATAACTGAATTTATTAAAAAAAATGAATAGTTCACTTTTCTTATTTATTATGATATACTAAATTAAATTTTGGGTATAACAATAAAAAAAGGAGGCAAAATTATGTTTTTAGAGAGAACAGAGCGGCTGGCGTTAGTTGATTTTGACAATAAGCACATTAATTATATTGATTTGATAGATAATATAAAATATTTTTCTGAGTATGTAGTTGAATTGGGAAAGGAGAAGTTTGGACTGATTGTTATGGAAAATCGTCCAGAATGGATTTACAGCTTTTTTGCAGTATGGGATAAAAAATCAGCTGGAATCGCCCTTGATGCCAATAGCAATTCAGGCGAAATTTTATACGTGCTGGAAGATTCACATCCAAACGTAATTTTCTGCTCAAACGAAACAGAAAAAACTATTTTTGAAGCAGTTGAAAAATATAGTTCAAAAAATACTGTAAAAATAATAAATGTGGATAAGATTACAGTTGAACAGGGAAAAATGAATGCTATAAAAAATATGCAGTTTGAACTCGAAAATCCAGCTGGAGATGAAACAGCGGCTATGCTTTATACTTCAGGAACAACTGGAAGTCCAAAAGGTGTAATGCTGTCTTTCAATAATTTAAATACTGAAATGGAAGGACTTTATGAAAAAGGAATATTTGATTACAGAGATCAGATTTTGGCAATATTGCCGTTTCACCATGTTCTGCCTTTGACGGCGAGCGTTCTTTTGATGTTAAAATATCAGACTTCAATTGTATTTGTAGAAAAAATTGCAAGCAAGGAAATATTTGACGCTCTTGAAAAAAATAGAGTAACTGCAATAATAGGTGTGCCAAGAGTATTCAAGCTATTTTATGATGGAATAAAGCAGCAAATTGACGCAAAATTCATTACACGGTTTATTTACAAAATGATGAGCAATGTCAAATCATTGAAGATAAAAAGAAAAGTCTTTGCAAAAGTTCATAAAAAATTTGGTGGGCATCTTGACTTTATCGTTGTCGGTGGAGCAAAAATGGATCCTGAAATTTCAAGGTTTTATGAAACATTAGGATTTTACGCCCTTGAGGGTTATGGACTTACCGAAACTGCACCGGTTATCGCTGTAAATTCAAAAAAAGAAAGAAAAATCGGAACAGTTGGGAAAAAACTTAATAACATTGAAATAAAGATTGTGGATGAAGAACTGTGGGTAAAAGGTCCGATTGTTATGAAAGGCTATTACAATAAGCCTGATAAGACTGCGGAAGTAATTACTGAAGACGGATGGTTCAAGACAGGAGACTTAGCGACAATTGATGAAGAAGGCTATGTTACAATTCGTGGAAGAAAAAATACAATGATTGTTCTTTCAAATGGTAAGAATATTGATCCAGAAACGCTTGAAAATAGAGTGGTTGCACAAAGTAATGGATTAATCAAGGAAATTGGTATTTTTAATTACAAAAATAAGTTAGCTGCAATAATCGTTCCAGATTTGTTGGAGTTTAGAAAACGTGGGATTACAAATACAAAGGCTTATATAAAAAATATAGTGGAAGATTATAACCTAAAGGCACATAACTACGAAAAAGTGCTTGATTACAAGTTATTTGAAGAAGAATTGCCAAAAACTAGAGTTGGAAAGACACGTAGATTTATGCTGCCAGACTTATATGAAAAAAATGAGATTGTAAAAAAAGAAAAAACGCCTGAACCAACTGATGAAGCATATAAAATATTAAAGGAATATGTCAAGAAAAATAAAGGAATTGAGCCACAGCCAGAAGAAAATCTGGAACTTGAAATCGGAATGGATTCACTTGATATTGTGGAATTTTTTGCGTTTATAGAAAACAGTTTTGGAATTCAGCTGGATGAAGAAAAGTTTGCTGGAATGCCCAATTTAAAACTATTATCTGAATACATCAACCAAAAAGCTACAAAATTTGAAGACAACGATATTGACTGGAAACAGATTATAAGTGAAACAAAACCTATAGAGGACAATAAAAACCGTTGGGTAACAAAATTTTTAAAAATATTTCAACCAATTGTCGATTTATATTTTAGAGTAAAAAAAATTGACAGGAAAAAATTAACAGACAATCCGCAAATTTTTGTATCAAATCATCAAAGTTTTGTAGATCCATTAATTCTAGGATCACTATTTCCAAATAAAATTGTTTTTAATACATTATTTTTAGCAATTGACTGGTATTTTAAAAAAGGTGTAATGAAACTTCTTGTTTCAAATGGAAATGTCGTTTTAATTGATATTAACAAAAATATTAGAAAAAGTGTAGAAGAAATAGTCGGATACCTGAAAAGCGGGAAAAGCATTGTAATTTTCCCAGAAGGAGCAAGAACAAAAGATGGAAAAGTTGCTCAATTTAAAAAGGTATTTGCTATAATTGCAAAGGAACTGAATGTCGATATTCAATGTCTTGGAATAAAAGGTGCATTTGAAGCATATTCAAGATATATGAAGTTCCCAAAACCGAAAAAAATTGAAGTAGCAGTGCTGGAAAAATTCTCGCCAGAAGGAAGCTATGATGAAATTACACAAAAAGCAGAAAAAATTATAAAAGAATATGTTGAGAATTAAATTTATTTAAATTATTTTTTTATATATGCAGGAATGTCTCATAAGATAAAGAAACATTTTTTATTTTTAAAAACATTAATTTAATAAAAAAATATTTTAACTTATGAGACAACCTAAAAAAACACAATACTAGTTATTAATTACTAAATTTTGAATAAAAATTCAAAAAAAGTTTATTTTTTTATTTTTTATAAAACTAGTATGTAAGCGGAAAAAATAAGAAAAATAAGAGAATGTTAAAAAAATTCAAAAAAAGTGTTGACAACTAAAATTAATTATGATATACTAATCGAGTACTTGTGAGTTAGAAATAACAAATAAATATCAAATGCCTTGGTGGCGAAATCGGTAGACGCACAGGACTTAAAATCCTGTGGGAATTTATCCCGTGCCGGTTCAAGTCCGGCCCGAGGCACCACGAATCATATTATGCGGGAGTAGCTCAGTTGGTAGAGCGTCAGCCTTCCAAGCTGAATGTCGCGAGTTCGACCCTCGTCTCCCGCTCCAAAATATGAGCCATTAGCTCAGTCGGTAGAGCACTTGACTTTTAATCAAGGTGTCACTGGTTCGATCCCAGTATGGCTCACCATTTAATTTAACCATATGTGCCTGTAGCTCAGTTGGATAGAGCAACGGCCTTCTAAGCCGTGGGCCAGGAGTTCGAATCTCTTCAGGCACGCCATATGGATCCATAGCTCAGCTGGTTAGAGCACTCGGCTCATAACCGAGCGGTCGCTGGTTCAAGTCCAGCTGGATCCACCATTGAAAAACTTGTGCGGCCTTCGTCTAGTGGTTAGGACCTCGGGTTTTCATCCCGGTAACAGGGGTTCGATCCCCCTAGGCCGTACCATTTATTTTTTTGGAACCATAATTTAAAATTGTGGTATTTTTTTTAAAAAATAGTATTTAATATTTTAGTAAAGTTGTGGGTGGATGTCCGAACGGCTAAGGGACCGGTCTTGAAAACCGGCGAAATCGCAAGATGTCTGGGTTCGAATCCCAGTTCACCCGCCATATATAATATGCCCAGATAGCTCAGTCGGTAGAGCAAGGGACTGAAAATCCCTGTGTCCGTGGTTCGATTCCGCGTCTGGGCACCATTAAAACAATTAAAATTTAAATATATAGTGTAACTCAGTGTTTATCATAAGTTGCACTTTTTATTTTTCAGCTAAGTTTTCGGATATTTATTAATTTTTTGCTCAAAGATAAATATAAATGTATAAAAATTTATTTATAAGAACTATGAGGTATAATTAAGTAACATCAGAAGACGGATATGTTTTCAGATGTAAAAAAATAAAAATCGAAGGAGATTTTTGAAAAAGAAAGGTGATTGATTATGAAAAAGACATTAATTGGATTATTTTTAGTTTTAGGAGCAGCTTCGTTTGCAGATGCTGGAAAAATTGAAGCTAAAGGTGGAATAGATCTTGGTGGAAAATATCATTATGGAAAGAATTATAAAAACCAAAAAGTTAAAAAAAGTTCAGGAGAAATTGGTGCTGAATACAGATACGAAGTAACTCCAGGATTAGAAGTAGGTGGAGGGACAGCATTCCAATTCCATAAAGACTTAAAAGATAAAGTTTCTGGACAAAATTTGAAAAACTATAATTCATTCCCTCTATATGGAACTGCAAAATATACTTTTGATACACAAACAGCAGTTAAACCTTATGTTAAAGGTGATTTAGGATATTCATTCAATAATGGAGATCATGACTATGGTAATGTTGGGAAATATAAAGCTAAAGGTGGAGCATACTACGGTGTAGGTGGAGGAGTTAACTTCAACAATGTAAACGTAGAACTTATGTTCAAAGAAAACAAAGGAAAATATGAATACGAAGGACCTTTAGGTGTTAAATCTAAATATAATGCTGACTACAAAAGAGTTAGTCTTGGTGTAGGTTATGACTTTAATTTAGGAAACTAATATAAAAAGTAATTTGTGAATTGAATATAAAAAATATGTTTAATTAAAATATTTTTTACTACCACATTTGTGGTAGTTTTTTTTTGGAATTTTTTCAAAAATAATTTCATTTCTTTATCTTTTATGATATAATATTAAACATATAATAAAGTTATAGTTTATATTTAATCAATAAAAAAGATTATTTTTATATTTACTATACTTTGAAAATTTAATAATGAAAGGGTGTTGAAAGTATGAAAAAATTATTTCTGACAATGTTATTAGTCACCATTCTTATTGTTAGTTGTGGAAAGAAAACTACTAATAGTAATATTATAAAAATTGGAGTTATTGCACCACTTACTGGAAATTATGCACAATATGGGATTGCAGTAAAAGAAGGTATTGAACTGAAAGTAGAGGCTATTAATAATGCAGGAGGGATTAATGGTAAAAAAATCGAACTTGTTATTGCAGATAGTAAAGGTGATGTTCAAGAATCGGTGAATGCATTTAAAAAAATGGTTTCACAAGATAAGGTGAATATCGTGATTGGAGAAGTTGTTTCGGCTACTTCACAGGCTATTTCAGGACTTGCTCAAAGTGCAAAAGTACCTTTAATTTCGGCAACTGCTACAAGCCTTGATGTTACAAAAGGAAAAGATTTCGTGTTTAGAACGACATTTACAGATCCTTATCAAGGAACAGCAACTGCAAAATATGCAAAATCAAAAGGCGTAAAATCAATCGCAATTTTAACAAATTCTTCAAATGATTATTCTATAGGAATTGCAAATGCATTTAAAGAACAGGCTGCAAAAGATGGAATAACTATTACTGAAGAAAAATATACAAATGATGATAAAGATTTTAAAGCAATTTTGACAAAAGTAAAAGGGCAAAATCCACAGGCTATCTTTATACCAGATTATTACAATACAATTGGATTAATTATTTCTCAAGCAAAAGATCTGGGAATAACTGCACAATATTTTGGTGGAGATGGATGGGATGGAATTCAGACTAACTTTGGAGCAGTTGCGGAAGGAGCAATTTTTGCAAGCCAATTTTCTCCAGAAGATAAAGCTGAAAATGTTCAGAAATTTATGAAAGATTATCAAGCTAAATTTAATAAAGAACCAATAATGTTTGCTGCACTTGGATACGACACAGTGGAAATTGTAGAAGCTGCATTAAAATCTTCAAAAGATTTGACAGGATCATCTATAAAAGAAGCTATGAACGCAGTTAGCGGAATTGATCTTATAACTGGAAAGTTAAAGTTTGATGCTGATAGAAACCCTGAAAAAGCAGTTACATTTATTGAAGTAAAAGGTGGAAAACTTACATTAAAAGAAAAATTTTAAATTTAAGAAATAAAATAAATTATTTATAAAAAATATAATAGTGAAGGAGAACGACAATGAAAAAAATATTATTCTTAGTTTCATTGTTGGCATTATTCGTACTGAGCTGTGGAGCAAAGTCGTCTAAGGACAGCAATGTTATAAAAGTTGGTGTTATAGGAGCATTAACTGGAAATGTGGCACAATATGGAACAAGTACAATAAACGGATTTAAATTGAAGGTAAAAGAAATAAATGCCGCTGGTGGAATTAATGGGAAAAAAATTGAAATTGTGGAAGCGGACAGTAAAGGTGATGTGCAGGAAGCGATTAATGCGTTCAAAAAAATGGTTTCACAAGATAAAATTGACATTTTTGTAGGAGAAGTTACATCTGGACCATCTCTTGCAATTGCACCGCTTGCACAACAAGCTAAAATTCCTATGATTACAGCAACTGGAACTGCATTTGACATCACAAAAGGAAAAGATTTTGTTTACAGAACTACATTTACAGATCCTTATCAAGGTGTCGTTGTTGCAAAATATGCAAAAGCAAAAGGTTATAAAAACATTACTGTTTTAACTAATACTGGAAGTGACTATTCTGTAGGGCTTGCAAACGCATTTAAGGAACAAGCTAAAAAAGAAGGAATTCAAGTAAAAGAAGAACAATACACTGCTGATGACAAGGATTTTAGAGCATTGCTTACAAAAGTAAAAGGATACAATTCTGAAGTAATTTTCGTACCAGATTATTACAACACAATTGGACTAATCTTGACACAGGCAAAAGAACTTGGAATAAAGGCTCAATTCATGGGTGGAGATGGATGGGATGGAATCCAGACTAACTTTGGAAAAGTTGCAAATGGAGCAGTTTTTGCAAGCCAGTTTGCACCAGATGACCCTGATCAAAATGTTCAAAAATTTATTGCAGCATACAAAAATGAATATAAAATAGATCCAATTATTTTTGCCGCTTTAGGATATGATACTGGAACTATTTTAGAAACAGCGTTGAAAAATGTTTCTGACTTGTCTTCTAAAGATGCAATAAAAGAAGCAATTAAAAAATTTGATGGTACTTTGGTTACAGGTTCGCTAAAATTTGATACAGAAAGAAATCCTGAGAAAAAAGTTACATTTATTGAAGTGAAAGATGGAAAACTTTCATTGAAGGAAAAATTCTAGGAAAGAAAAAATTCTAAAAATATAGAGAATAATAATTGTTATAAAGTTCGGTTGTTAGGAGAAATTTTCTTTCTTCTAACAGTCTGGAACTTTTTTTATCTAAAAAGAAGAAAATTAATTTGGGTAAATATACGTAAGCAGCTTTAAGATTATATTTAATTACAGGGGAAGAGTATAATTTTAAAGTTGCTTAAGTATATGAATGAAAAATAAAGCGTATTTTAAGTAAAGAGTATGAGGAGTTTTTAAATATGTTAAAGAGTTTTATTGAACAGACTATTAACGGACTGCAGACTGGAAGTATTTATGCATTGATTGCATTGGGCTATACAATGGTTTATGGTATCGTTAAACTTATAAATTTTGCACATGGTGATATACTTATGGTAGGGGCTTATGCTACTTTAATTGCCGTGTCACATGGAATGCCCTTAATTGTGGCTATTATTTTGTCGATTGTTATATGTGCTATTTTGGGAGTTGTAATTGATTTCTTTGCATATCGTCCAATTCGAAATGCACCTAAAATTTCGGCACTTATTACAGCGATTGGAATGAGCTTTTTGCTGGAAAGTTTGGCACTTATAATATTTGGAGCAAATCCAAAAGTTATTGATCAGAAATATATACCAGGTTTTTTATCAAATAATAATAAAATCAATCTAGGATTTTTGCAAATTAGCATGCTTACAATATTTGTAATTGTAGTTACTTTAATTTGTATGGTCGCTTTGAACTTGTTTATTAAAAATACAAAACTGGGAAAAGCGACAAGAGCAGTTTCGCAGGATACAGGAGCTGCACAGCTTATGGGAATTAATGTAAATAAGACTATTGCCATAACATTTGCAATTGGATCAGGGCTTGGTGCATTGGGTGGAGCATTGTATGCGATTGTTTATCCGCAAATTGAGCCATATATGGGAATGTTGCCAGGACTGAAGGCGTTTATTGCGGCTGTATTTGGAGGAATTGGAAGTATTCCAGGAGCTATGGTTGGTGGATACGTCTTAGGACTTCTTGAAGCTTATGTAAAAGGTTCATCACTTACAACTTGGGCAAATCCTATTGTATTTGGTGTGCTGATATTAATATTAATTTTTAGGCCAAATGGACTATTTGGTAAGAATATGAAAGAAAAAGTCTAATTTGAAGGGAGGAAAATGGGAAATATGGAAAAAAACAATAAAGATGTAAAAACAAAAAATATAGATAATACAGAAAAAAATCAAAACGAACAGAATAATAAGATCAAAGAAAATAAAGAAGTACAAGAATATAAATGGAAAAACTTAAATTATTTTAACAAATTAAATGTAAAAAATTATGTAGTTACATTTATTTCGATAGTTGCACTTTATATCGTCCTAAGTTTTACTTTTGATCCAAATGATGCTTTCAGTTATACAAAAGGAATATATATAAACATATTAATTTTTGTTTTATTTGCAGTGAGTCTAAACATAACAGTTGGTCTTATGGGACAGCTTAATTTGGGGCAAGCTGGATTTATCGCAATTGGTGGATATTCAGCGGCATTTATTTCAAAAATACTTGTAAACTATAATTTGCCTCCATTTTTACAGTTAATACTAGTATCATTGTTTGGTGGATTGGTTGCGGCTGTATTTGGATTTTTTGTTGGTGGAAGTACTCTTAGGTTAAGAGGGGATTATCTTGCTATTATAACACTTGCCTTCGGAGAAATTATAAAATATATTATTCAAAATCTGGACTTTTTAGGAGGAGCAACTGGACTTAATAATATTCCAACAATTCTAGATTTTTCAAACACATATTTCATTGTAGTTATTTCAATTATTATAATTGCAATGGCAATGACTTCCAGAAAAGGGAAGGAAATTCTATCAATTAGGGAAGATGAAATTGCGGCAGAAAATATAGGAATCGGATTAAATCGTGTAAAACTCTATGGGTTTGCTTTTTCAGCATTTTTTGCTGGGGTTGGAGGATCGTTATTTGCTCATAATATTGGAATTTTGACGCCAGATAAATTTGGATTTTTATTCTCAATAGAAATTCTTGTTATGGTAGTGCTAGGTGGGCTTGGAAGTATTACGGGAGCAATTATCGCTGCAACGATTTTGACACTTCTAAATGAAAGATTAAGAGATGTTTCGCAGTTTAGATACTTAGTTTATGCAATCATATTAATTTCATTAATGATTTTCCGTCCAAAAGGGATTTTTGGTACGAAGGAATTTACATTTGCAGGAACAAAGAGAAGAATTAACAGGATTAGAAATTATAGAAATAATAAGGGTGAGAAAAGCGAAAGCTAAATATTTTTGATAAATATAAAAATGAAGTAAAATAGGAGATAAAAATATGTCATTATTAAAAACGACAGATTTGGGAATATCTTTTGGTGGGCTAAGAGCTGTTGATGAGGTAAATATTGAGATTAAAGAAGGGGAACTGGTTGGATTGATTGGTCCAAACGGAGCTGGGAAAACGACAATATTTAACTTGCTGACAGGCGTTTACAAGCCTACTGATGGAGATATTTCTATAAATCAGATTAGTATAAATAAAAAAACTACTCCACAAATAGTTGCTTTAGGAGTTGCCAGAACATTTCAGAATATAAGGCTATTTAAGGAATTAACAGTGCTTGACAACGTAAAGATGGCACTTAACAGCAGTATGAAGTACAATACTTTTGAAGCGATTTTTAGGCTTCCTAGATTTTGGAAGGAAGAAAAGGAAATAACAGATAAGGCACTTGATTTGCTGGATATTTTTGATATGGCTGAAATGGCAAATATTACAGCTGGAAACTTGTCTTATGGGCAGCAAAGAAAACTCGAGATAGCAAGGGCTTTGGCGACAAATCCCAAATTATTGCTATTGGATGAGCCTGCAGCGGGAATGAATCCAAATGAGACAAGAGAACTGATGAATACAATCAGCTTTATAAGAAATAAATTTAAAATTGCAATTTTGTTAATCGAGCATGATATGGACTTGGTAATGGGAATTTGTGAAAGACTTTATGTGCTGAATTTTGGAAGAATTATTGCTTCAGGTCTGCCTGATGAAATTCAAAATAATAAAGAAGTTATTGCAGCTTATTTGGGAGAATAAAATTTAAGACGAAAATATAATAAAATTAGCAAAAAGGAGGAAAAGTGAATATTTTAAATGTAAATGATTTAAATGTATATTATGGCGGAATTCACGCTATAAAAAACATTTCATTTCAGATAAAAAAAGGTGAAATTGTTTCTCTAATTGGTGCAAATGGTGCGGGAAAAACCTCCACACTTCACGCTATTTCAGGGCTTGTACCAATAAAATCAGGAGAAATTTCCCTAAGTGGAGAAAATGTGACCAATATAGATGCTTACAAGCTTGTCAGCCGTGGAATGGCACACGTGCCGGAAGGACGTAGAATCTTTACAGAATTGACTGTATTGGAAAACTTGGAAATGGGAGCATTTACGAGAAATGATACAGACCAAATAAAAAAAGATATGGAACATATGTTCTCGCTGTTTCCACGACTTGCCGAACGTAAAAAACAGCTGGCAGGAACAATGAGTGGAGGAGAACAGCAAATGTTGGCAATGGCAAGAGCCTTAATGTCAAATCCTTCACTACTATTGCTAGATGAGCCGTCAATGGGACTAGCACCATTATTAGTGCAGGAAATTTTCAACATAATTGTAAGAATTAATAAAGAAGAAAATGTAACAGTGCTGTTAGTAGAGCAAAATGCCAATATGGCACTATCAATTGCAGACAGGGGCTACGTTCTGGAAACTGGAAAAATCATTCTGGAAGGAACAGGGAAGGAATTGCTTACAAATCCTGAAATTAAGAAGGCTTATCTTGGAGGATAAAAATAAAAAATTAGAATATTTGTTTTTGAAAACTGTCTTGAAAAGTTTTTTAGCTTTTTGGGATGGTTTTTTATTTTGGATAAGTTTTGAGAAAAGAAAAAACTGGGATTTCTCCCAGTAGAGTGTACTCTTTTATGAAATAAAATTATATTAATTTACTAACAAGAGTCTTGATATTTTATTCAACTAATATATTAATTAGTGTTATGTAATAGCCAATCTAGCCATGCTTTGGTATTTTTTTCTGTAGCAGGATCAAGTCTTTTTGCATTTTTAGACTTTAACAGAGCATTTAATTCACTTTCTGAAAGAATTTGATAACTATCTCTTTCGTATTTTTTCCCATTTTTTATTTCCGTACCAGTACGCATACCTATAAACATAATATTATAATTGTATGAAGATGCTGCAGGTATTTTCTCGTTTTTTCTACTTTTTACAACATATCCTGTTGTTGTTGTATAAGTTAATGTAGGATACCCTTCTTTATCATAAGAAGTAACTTCTTCAAAAGGAGTATAGGCAATTTTATATTTTTTTCCAACTGGAAGAACATAGATAAAATAATTATGTTTTTCCCATTTAGTGTTTTCTCCATCAAAATCATCTGGATATTGTCCAAAAAACCAGTCCTTCTGATTTGAAATATAGACTTGTGTCTTTGGAGAAAAAAAGCTGTCAGCTTCCTGTTCCGTTATTTCTGAAAAAGCAACACTTCCTAAAATAAATAATAGCATTAAAATAAATTTTCTCATAATTTAGACCTTCCTTATTACTAAATTTTTAGATAACCTATCATATAATAATTTTACTTCAAAAAAATTTAAAAATCAATACCTTATGTAAGAATATTAAGAAGTTACGTTTTAATTTAGTTTTTTAAGAAATTTCTACTTATATAGACATTCCACATTATTTCCTGTATAATATCAAGTATAACATCGATATAAAGTGCCAGTTTTTCATTTTGGGGAAAATATGATGAAAATTACACAATGATAAGATTGTCGACGAACTGAGCAACTACGGAAAAAAATTTGAATAAAATTATTATAAATAAAGAAAGTGAGAGGATTTTATGAATTACAAATTAATTGCAACTGATATGGATGGAACATTGCTTGATGAGGAGCATGGGATAACAAAGGAAAATGTTGAGGCAATTATTAAAGTTCAGAGGGAAAAAGGCGTTAAATTTGTACTTGCGAGTGGAAGACCAAGTTATGCGATGCTTGAATATGCAAAAGAGCTTCAAATGGATAAATACGAAGGATATGTGCTGGCATTTAATGGTGGCGAATTAATTGATATGAAGACAAACGAAGTTATTTTTCACGAAGGGCTTGGAAAAAAGGATATTGAAAACGTTTATAAAGTTTCAAAGGAAATAAATGTTCCGATGATTTTATACGTTGGAGATACAATTTATGGAACTGAAGCGACAGATGGAGTAATGTATGAAGCCGATCAATGCAAGATGAAATTTCAAAAATTCGATACACTTGAAGACTTGGAGAAAAAAGGAATTGATAAAACTACAAAATGTATGATTATTGGAAAGCCTGAAGAAGTATTGATTGCTCAGGAACATATGAATAAAGTTCACGGAAACGATTATTTTATCGCCATCTCAAAACCAATCTTCCTAGAAATTGCCAACAAAAATGTGGATAAAGGAAAAACATTGAAAAAATTGGGAGAAATTGAAAATATAAAGCCTGAAGAAATGATTGCAGTTGGTGACAGTGCGAACGATAAGCCATTGCTGGAGTACGTGGGAATGCCTGTGGCTGTAGAAAATGCTATTCCTGAAATTAAGGAAATAGCTAAATTTATTTCAACATCAAATGTGGATCATGGATTGAAAACTACGATTGAGGAGTTTTTTGAATTTTAAAACTATAAAATTTGTACAGGAATTATCGAGAAAAAAGTCGAAAAATCATATATACTTTTAATGTAAGGAGGAAAAATATATGATTAAGGCATTTAATGAAACGATGAAATATATCGAAGAGACCATGACTGAAAGAATTGACGAGAGAAAGTTTGCATTGCTTTCTGGATATTCGTATCCGCTGTTTAGCAGAATGTTCTCAATTATGGTGGATTATCCATTAAGCGAGTATATTCGCTTTAGAAAGTTAAGCTGCGCCGCGATAGATTTACGTGAAAGCGATGAAAAAATAATAGAAATAGCCTTTAAATACGGCTATGAATCTCAAGATTCATTTTCCTTGGCATTCAAAAAATTCCATGGGCACACGCCAAAGGAAGTCAGAAAAGGAAGTGCATTTCAAATTTTTTCTCCTATAAGATTATCTTTAAGCATTGAAGGAGGAAAAAACATGGACATCAAAATTATGAAAAAATCGGCTTTTAAAGTTGCAGGCTTGACAGAAAGAATTGAAGAAGGTGGCGATTTTCCTAATGTTTGGGACAAACTTTTTAAAAAAGTATCTGAAAAAAAATTGGAAAGCTTAGGAAATGGACAAAGTTATGGAGCATGTTACGAAATCGAAAAAAATGAAAAAGAAAATTCTGAAAGCAAGTATACAGTAAGCTATATGGCTGGATATGATGCTCAAAATATTGACAAGGCAAAAGATTTAGGACTGAGTATTCTTGAAGTCCCTGAAGCTGAATATGCTGTGGTGAAATTGAAAGGAATTGTTCCAAATTGCATTCACGAAGGATGGAAATATGTGACAGGGACATTTTTTCCAGAACAAGGTTATAGACACGCTGGAATGCCTGATTTTGAAGTTTATAGTGAAGGAGATATGTATAATCCTGACTATGAAATGGAACTTTGGGTTCCGATAGTAAAAGATAAAAATTAAATTTATAATATTTTCTCTAAATCTTTTAAAAAATTATTTTAACTGATTTCTGCTATTTAAATGTTATAAAAAAATGGGAGATATTCTGACTACACAGTTTATTTCCCATTTTATCTTTATTATACTAAACCTCATTTAAATAATAGAAATAAAATTTTACAATAAGTAATTCGATAGTTTTATTAAAAAAATCAAATTTAATTCTTAAGTATCCATATAAAGGATTTTTATTTAGATTATGAAAAACTGTTTATTATTAATAAATATTTTTTCACAATCTTATGTTTTTTCTTTTCATAAAGCAAGGGAAATCAGTCGCCATTTCCCCTCATTTCGCAATAATAGTTATTTTAACATATTTAACTAATGGCATATTAAAGAGAATAGCGAAAGTGCTACGCACTAACCCTGGCTCGTCTAAGCATTTTTTTGAAATATTCCCAAATTTTATTTGGGAAAGTAGTCAAAACATTTATTATTTGGATAAACCTGAATTACTACGAAAACGAAACTCGCTAACACTCACTTTCGCAAATAAATATTAGAACAACTCTATAAAATATATTTGCTATAAAGGTTTTGACGAAAGAAACACATAAATGTGTTTAGTCGTTTTCATTCCAAAAAAATCACGACATTCTGTACTAAATTATATAGATTATTATATTTAAATTCTAGGCTTTTGCATTTGGAAAATATTAAATAAGCAAAATTTCTTTATAAGAAAGTTTTGCGTTAAGCGGTGGTTGTAAGGGCATGGCGTCTGATGCCCTTACGTTAAAAAAAATTGAATAAAAAAATAGAAAAAACTATTATAAATCATAATACTTATAAATAAAATTATAAAAGTCTTTAAGTTGGATACTTAATGATAAAATTTAATTAAAGGATATTTTAATATTTACATAGATTGTATAATAGCATATGTAAAAAATGATTTTAATTTCATGAATTTTTGATTTTTGCTCTTTAAATGCGAAATAGTGTTAATTTCTTCTTTTTCAAGAATTTTGTAAAATATCAAAAAAGTTAAAAATAACACTTTTTACATTTACATTGCTTCTAATACTGTTTTTCAAATTTATCAATTTTTTCAAATCTTCTGCTTCCACAGAATGTTTTACATTTATAATAATTTTTGAAAGGAAATTTATCAGAAATTCCTTTTCCTTTTTTAGTTCACTTTCGATTTCGTTTATAAAAAAATATACATTTTCGATATCCCAGAAACGTATTCGCTGTGATAACAATTCAATACTTTTATTATATTTTATCGTCAAATCTAGATTATTTTTTATAGCCAGTTCTCCAGTTGTGTAATTTTTCATTTCAAAAATAATTTGTAAAATATCTTCCACTGTATTAATTTTAAATTGAATATCCTCAAGTGAGAGATTTTGCCTTTTAAATTCTAAAATATCGTTTTCATTTCCATCAAAGAAATAGTAGATTTCCTTGCTGATTCCCAGTTCCTCGTTGTTCATTCCAGATAGATAAAATTTGATTGTACGGGATTTTATTGTGGAAATGATATTTAATGTTCTTGATAATAAAATAAAATATACATTTTGTGGGGGCTCTTCTAAAATTTTTAAAAGTGCGTTTGAAGATTCTTTTCGTAAGTTTTCGATTCCGCATAGAATAAATATTTTTTTTGGCGAGTTAAATGAAGATTCTATTGACGAATAGATGATTTCCCGCACTTCGTCAATTTTTATGTTTTCATTATTTTTATTTATTATTTCAATATCAGGATGCTGGAAATTATTAATAAGCCGTTCTATTTTGTCTTTTTCAGCGTCATTCTGTACATTCTTTGTCATAACCATTTTTGAAAACATTAGTGCATAAGAAAGCAAGTCAACTCTTTTATCACCGTAAAAGAGGTAACTTGCACTTATTTTATCTTGATTTATTTCGTTCTTAAATTTTTCTGTTATTTCCTGTAATTTCATTTTTTCTCATTTTCTCTTTTTTTAATCAACAACAAATATTAATTTTCTTTCATTTGAAGAGTTCTTAATAATTTTTTGTTATCAAATGCGGCTCCTCCACCTAAAACTACTGAGTCCAATGGGTTTGGAGATAAGAACACTTTGATTCCAACTTCTTTTTCCATCATGTCAACAAAGTTTTGGATCAATGAACCTCCACCAGTCATTACAATTCCATTATCTAAAATGTCGGCTGCTAATTCAGGTGGGCATTTTTCAAGAACTTCTTTTGTAGAGTTTACAATTTGGAATAAAGAATCTTCAATTGCTTCGTAAATTTCATTTGCATTAATTTCTACTGTGTTAGGAATACCAGATTCCAAGTCTCTACCTTTTATTTCCATAACTTCAGGCGACTGTAGCTTTATTGCTGTTGCCATTTCTTTTTTAATTTTTTCAGCAGTTCTGTCTCCAATTAACAAGTTGTATTTTCTTTTTACATATTTTACGATATCTTCATCAAATTTATTTCCAGCAATTCTGATTGATTTACTTGCAATAATTTCATCAAGAGAAAGAATTGCAATGTCAGTAGAACCTCCACCTATATCAATTACCATACTTCCTTCAGGTTGTGAAATATTTACGCCTGAACCGATAATAGCGGCTCTTCCTTCTTCAATAATATATGTCTTTTTAGCACCTTTTACTGCATCAAACAATGCTTTTCTTTCCACACTTGTTACTTCAATTGGTACACAGATCATAACTTCTGGTTTGAATAATGAATTTCCATAAATTTTGTGGATGAAGTATGTAATCATTTCCTTTGTTGAATCGATGTCGGCAATAACTCCATCTTGTAAAGGTTTGATAGCTTGAATGCTGTCAGGAGTTTTTCCTAACATTTCTCTAGCTTCTCTTCCAACTGCAATTAATTTTCCAGTTTTTCTATCTCTTGCAACCACAGATGGCTCGTTTAAGACTATTTTTTTTCTTTGTTTATCATAAATCAATATGTTTGCAGTTCCCAAATCTATTGAGATACTTTTATTTACTCTAAATATTTTTACAAAATCAAATGCTCCCATTTTTCCTCCTATTAAAATTAACTTTCTTAATTATATCATACTTTTTGATAAAAATTTATTATTTTTTGTAAATTTTTTAAATTTTTTGGTATAAATTAAAAATCTTTTGCATTTAGCCACTTTAAAATTTCATCATAAATTTCGTGCTTATTTGTTTCATTAAGCGATTCATGTCGCCCGTTTTTGTTTTCAAGAATATTTATTCTTCTTTTTTTCTTTCTTAATGTATTAAAAATTTTACTAATATATGGAATATCAACTACTCTGTCCTCAGTTCCATAAATGGCGAGTATTTTTGCATGATTATCTAATTTTTTGTAATTTCTGTTGATAAATCCCATCATAGAAAAAATTCCAGAAAAAAACTTTGGTGTGACAGGATAACCACAAAGTTCGTCATCTTCATATTTTTTATTTTCAGTTTCATCTCTTGTTAACCAGTCAAATTTAGTTGTATTTGGCTCAAATGCTGAATTCCATTTTTCAAAAATTTTGTTAAATGCAGAAATTTTTCTAAAAATAATTCTTTCCAAAAGAGTGGCAAGGTTTCCACCAACGGCTGATAATTGATTTTTTAAAGGGAAAGCTGATAAAATGAAGTATTTGTATTTATTTTTTATTCCCCACTGCATTCCAATAAGGGTACCCATGCTATGTCCCAAAATTGTTGTATTACTTGGAGTTGCTCCAACTTTGCTTAAAATCTTTTCAAAAAAGTTATCAATATCTTTAAAGACAGCTTTTATTCCGTTTTTTCCAAAATCTCCAATTTCATCCTCTTTCAATTCACCATGTCCTCGAATTTCCATAACAAACACATTGTATCCATTTGAAGCTAAAAATTCCCCAAATTCAGTATATCTATCGACAGGCTCCATCATTCCGTGAAATATCACAACATTGTTTTTATATTTTTCTCTTTTTGATTCAAAAAATAAATAAGGAATTTTTTTATTATCAAAACTTTCAAAATACTGTTTTTCCATTATTTTCCTTTCTCAAAAAATATTATAAAATCTCGATTTTTTATTAATGTTAAATAAACATACACATCCATTATAATATAATATTATTTTTTTTGCAATTACAAATTTTTTTGAAAGAAGTGAAGAAATAACAACATATCTAATTTGAATTTTTTATTTATTTTTCAAAATATGGAAAATTTCCATAAATTGTGGTATTATTAGTAATGATATAGAAGAAACAGTAATAAAAAACACAAACATTGAAAAATATTATTAAAATTCAAACATAAAAATTATTTTATTTATTAATTGTTTTTTGTTTGGAGACGTTAAAATAAGGCGGAAATGGCTATGAAAACATATAACTTGCTTTATGAAAATTTAGAAAATTTGAAAATAAAAGGAGTTACAAAAACAAATATTCCAAAATTCAGAAAATTGGGAGTTTTTACACTTTATGATTTGCTTTATTTTTTCCCGAGAGCTTATGAAAACAGGAGTAATCATAAGAAAATAGGAGAAATTTTGGCAGATGAATTTGTGATTTTGCAAGGAACAGTTGTGAATGTGGCTAATCAGTATATAAAAGCTGGAAGAACTATGTTTAGGGCAGTTTTGAGTGATGATAGCGGAATGGTTGAGCTTGTGTGGTTTAATAACAGGTTTGTGAAAAACGGGATTCATATTGGCGATGAGATTACAGTTTATGGGAAAGTGAGAAAGACTGTAAAATTTCAGCTTGTGAATCCTGAGTATAAAAAAATCAAGCAGGCTAGTTTTGATATGCAGAAACAAAAACAGATATTACCCATTTATCCGTCTACAGAATCGCTTAGACAGCAGGCAATCAGAAAAGTTATGGAAAATGCCCTAATGGATTACGGATATTTGTTGCAGGAAAATTTACCAAAGGAATTTTTGCAGAAGGAGAAACTGCTTGGAAGAAAAGAGGCAGTTTTAAATATTCATTTTCCAGAAAATGAGGAAAAGCAGAGCAAAGCACGAAAAAGATTTATGCTGGAGGAAATTTTGCTTCTGGAAATGGGGATTTTGCAAAATCGTTTTAGTGTTGACAAGGCAAATAAGAATCTTTACAAACTTGAGGACAATAAAAGTCTTGTGAGCAAATTTATAAAGGGTTTGGATTATGATTTGACAAAAGCACAGAAGCGTGTAATAAAGGAGATTTATTCTGAATTAAAGGCTGGAAAGATTGTAAATAGGCTGATTCAGGGGGACGTTGGTTCTGGAAAGACTATAGTTTCGTTCATAATGCTTCTTTATATGGTTGAAAATAATTATCAAGGCGTAATTATGGCACCGACAGAAATTCTTGCCACACAGCATTATCTGGGAATTGTAGATGAATTTATGAATCTTGACATACGAGTGGAACTTTTGACTGGAAGTGTGAAGGGAAAGAAAAAGGAAAAATTACTGAACGAGATAAAAGAAGGACTTGTTGACATAGTAATCGGAACACATTCTCTAATTGAGGACAATGTGATTTTCAAAAATCTTGGGCTGATTGTAATTGATGAACAGCACAGGTTTGGGGTAACACAGCGAAAACTTTTACGTGATAAGGGAAATCTTGCCAATTTAATTGTTATGAGTGCCACTCCGATTCCACGTTCGCTTGCACTTACAATTTATGGAGATTTGGACGTGTCAATTATTGATGAGTTGCCTGCTGGAAGAAGTCCGATTAAGACAAAATGGATACAAAATGAAATTGACAGACAAAAAATGTATAACTTTATGGAAAAGAAAATGAAAGATGGACGGCAAGTGTACATAGTGTCGCCATTAATTGAGGAAAGTGAGAGCCTGAATGTAAAATCAGCACAGGAAACATACGAAGAATACATTTCAATTTTTCCAAATAGAAAAATCGGACTTATGCACGGACGGCAAACTTACAAGGAAAAGCAGACAGTTATGGAACAGTTTAAAAATCACGAACTTGATATTCTTGTTTCCACAACAGTAATCGAAGTTGGAGTAAACGTTCCAAATGCCTCAATTATGGTAATCCGTGATGCTCAAAGATTTGGACTTTCTTCACTTCATCAGCTACGTGGAAGAGTTGGCCGTGGAAAATACCAGTCCTACTGCTTTTTAGAATCCGAAACAACAAATGAAATTTCAGTAAAAAGACTGGAAGTTATGGAAGAAACAACAGATGGATTTAAAATTGCAGAAGAAGATTTAAAGTTACGTAATTCAGGAGAAATTTTAGGAACAAGGCAAAGTGGAGTATCTGATATGCTTTTTACGGACATTGTAAAAAATGTGAAGGAAATCAAATTTGTACGTGATTTTGTAATGGAATATTTGAAAAAGAATGATGGGAAAATAGAAAATGAATTTTTGAAAATGGATATTTATAAGAAGTTTTTTAGCGATGAAACAAAGTAATAAAATGAATTGTAAAATTATTTTTAAACAGTGTTTAATATAAGTTAGATTTATTTAATTTTACTAATTTATTTTTGGAAAAATTTCAAAATGATAAGGAGAAGTTTTGTGAAACAGTATTTAGCAGATTTTGGGCTGCTTTTTGTAGGGATATTTTGGGGACTTGGGTTTGTATTTGTGAAGATTGGGCTGAATACAGGAGTTGATCCGTTCTATTTGTCAGCAGTTAGATTTCTTGTTGGAGGGATTATTCTTTACGGAATTTTCTTTAGGAAAGTCGGTAGATTTACGAAAAAGGATATTTTGGCTGGAGTAAATGTTGGAATTTTTCAGTTTTTTGGATATGCCTTTCAAACTTATGGAGCAATGCTCACGACTGCTAGTAAAAATGCCTTCTTTACATCAATTAATGTTATAATTGTGCCTTATATTTTTTGGTTTTTGCACAAAAAGCGCCCTGATATTTTTGCATTTTTGGCTTCGGTTATTTGTGTAATGGGAGTTGCTGTGATAAGTTTTGACAGGAAGATGAATCTTGCAAATCTTAATTTTGGTGATATTTTGACAATTATAAGTGCGATATTTTTTGCAGGGCAAATTGCTACGAATGGATATTTCAGTAAAAAAGTTGAACCTTTAAAACTTGTCATTATGCAGATGTTTGTAGCGGGAATATTGTTTGTGATAAATATTTTTATCTTTTCAGATACGAGCAAAATTCAAAAGCCTGCTGGAATGATGTTAATTGCAATAATTTATTTAACAATCTTCTCAACAGCCATACCAACAGTATTACAGACATTCTGCCAAAAATATACAACTTCAACAAGAGCTTCGATACTAATGTCAACAGAATCGCTTTTTGCTCCACTTTTTGCATTTTTTATACTAAGTGAAAGATTATCACTAAGAGTGGCAGTTGGGGCTGGACTGGTGCTTTTTGCAGTGCTTGTGTCGGAAACAAAATTGGGATTTAAGAAAATTGAGGAATAATAAATAAAAAATTAATTGATGTTTTGTATTAAAATTTATCAAATAATATGATAAAATAAAATGTACAATAATGAGTTTAATAAGGAGAGAAAAAATAAAAATGAAAATAGTTTTATACGGACACCCAACTTTACGTGAAAAATCAGAAAAAGTTGACGTAGTTGATGATAATATAAGAGAAATTTTAGATGAAATGGTTGCTCTTATGAGAAAAGCCAATGGAGTGGGACTTGCTGCAAATCAGGTGGATATTGCCAAAAGATTTTTTGTGCTGGAACACGAAGGAGTTGTAAAAAAAGTTATTAATCCAGAAATTTTGGAGTTTTCTGAAGAAATTGCAGATATGGAGGAAGGATGCTTGAGCATTCCTGGAGTTTTTAAGAAAGTAAACCGTCCTGCAAAAATTAAAGTGAAATATTTGAATGAAAATGGGAAAGAAGTCATTGAAGAACTCGATGAAATGTGGGCTAGGGCATTTCAGCACGAATTTGATCACATAGAAGGAATCCTGTTTACAGATAAACTTTCGGTTATGAATAAAAGATTAGTTGCTAAAAAATTAGATGTTCTAAAGAAAGATTTTGCAAAAGGCAGAATTTACAGAGACTTGGACTAATAAAGTCAGGAAAGTGAGAAATTAAATGAAGACAATATTTATGGGAACGCCAGAATTTGCAACACCAAGTCTGGAAGTTGTATTTAAAAATACTAATTTACAGCTTATTTTTACAAAAGAGGATAAAATAAATGCCAGAGGAAATAAAATTATATTTTCTCCCGTAAAGCAGTTTGGAATTGACAATGATGTTGAAATTATTCAGCCAAAAAAAATGAAGGATGAAGAAGTTATAAACAAAATTAAAGAAATAAATCCTGATTTAATCGTGGTTGTGGCTTATGGAAAAATTTTGTCAAAAGAAATAATTGATATTCCAAAATATGGGATAATAAACGTGCATTCTTCACTTTTGCCGAAATATAGAGGAGCTTCGCCTATTCATTCTGCTATTTTAAACGGAGATACAGAAACAGGCGTGAGCATAATGTATATTGAGGAAGGGCTTGATTCTGGAGATGTGATTTTAAAGGAATATTGTGAAATTACAGAAGATGATACGCTTGGAACTCTGCACGATAAATTGAAGGATTTGGGAGCCACTGGACTTGCAAAGGCGTTGAAACTGATTGAAAATGAGGAAGTTCAGGCAGAAAAGCAGGATGATAGCAAAGCCACTTTAGTAAAGCCAATTACAAAGGAGCAGGCAAAAATCAACTGGAATAACACAAAAGAAGTTATTTACAATCAGATTCGAGGATTAAACCCATTTCCATCGGCACATACTTCCAACGAAAAAGGTGAAAACATAAAAATTTACAAAAGTGAAAAAATTGAAAAAAAATATGAAGATGAAATAGAAAATGGTACAATTGTTGAAATTATCAATAAAAAAGGGCCTGTTGTAAAAGTTGCAAATGGGGGAATATTGATTTTGGAGGCAAAATTTGAAGGGAAAAAACTTCAAAAGGGAGTAGATATTATTAATGGACGTAAAATGGTAATTGGAGAAAAATTATTGTATAGCAATTCTAGTTCAAAATAAGAATAGAAGGCTAGGCTATAATTTTCTAATTTTCATAGGAGGAAATATGAAATTAAAAAAAATGGAAATTTCTGAAAGAGTTGTACAAAGATTGACAGAATATTTATCTATTCTAAAAGAAGCTAGAAAACAGGATAATGAAATAAATTCAATCGAGCTTGCTAAAATTATGAACACCACTTCTGCTCAGGTACGTAAGGATTTATCTACATTTGGCGAGTTTGGTGTCCGAGGAAAAGGCTATGATATTGATAATTTGATAGAAATTATTACAAAAATTCTAGGAATTGATAAAATTAATCATGTTATAATTGTAGGACATGGTAAAATGGGAGAAATGATTTCCTCAAATCTTGATGTTCTAGGTGAAGGATTTAAAATTGTTGGAATATTTGATAAGGATAAGAATAAAATTGGAAAAACGACTGCTAATAATTTAATCGTTCAGGATATACAAAATGTTGATGAATTTATAAAAAATATGAAAAAAGAGTTTAATATAAAGATAGACACAGCTATTTTGGCAGTTGTAAAGGAGCAGGCACAAATCGCTGCGGAAGGGCTTGTAAAAAATGGAATTTGTGCGATACTTAATATGACTACTTACAAATTGGAACTAAATGAGAAAGTTAGAGTTGTAGACATGGATATTTCTGCAAAATTACAGGAATTAAATTTTTGGAGATTAAATAATACAAATTAAAAAATAGAAAAATGAAAGGAGATACTGCTAGAACTGACTTAGTGGTAAAAGCTATGACTATAATTGACGGAAAGGCACTTTCAGAAAAGGTTTTGAAAGAAATTGAAAAGGAGCATAGTGAGCTGGAAAAAAAAGTTGGAAGAAAAGCTGGACTTGCAGTAATTATAGTAGGAGAAAATCCCGCTTCGCAAATTTATGTAAGAAATAAAATAAGAGCATGTGAAAAAGTAGGATTTCATTCTGAAACAATTAGGCTTGATGAAAATATTACAGAAGAAAATTTACTTTTGGAAATTGAAAAATTGAATAATAATAGCAATATAGATGGAATTCTGGTACAATTGCCGATTCCAAAACATATTGACGGATTGAAAATTATAAATGCAATTTCAGCCGAAAAGGATGTGGACGGGTTTCACACAACAAATATTGGAAAAATGATGATTGGAGATGAAACAGGATTTTTACCTTGCACACCAGCTGGAGTAGTTCACATGTTTGAGGAATACAACATTAATCTAGAAGGAAAAGATGTCCTTGTAATTGGACAGAGCAATATCGTAGGAAAACCAATGACACTCTTACTTATAAAAAAACGTGCAACAGTTCAGGTATGTAATTCAAAAACAAAAAATCTGTCTGAAAAGTTACAAAAAGCTGATGTAGTTGTAGCAGCTGCAGGTTCTCCAAAATTGATAAAGGCAATAGATGTAAAAGAAGATGTTGTTGTAATCGATGTTGGAATAAATCGTGTGGATGGAAAATTGTGTGGGGATGTGGACTTTGAGGAAGTTTCTAAAAAAGCCTCATTTATAACCCCAGTTCCTGGCGGTGTTGGTCCAATGACAATAGCAATGTTAATAAAAAATACATTCAAATCTTATAAACAAAAAAATAGATAAATAATAAAATTATTAAATAAAAAGAAAGAGAGAAAAACTAATGAGAGATAAAATTAAATTTATTGAAAAATTAGCTGAAAGTATGAATGAAAATAAAATTGAGTCATTAAAGTACGAGGATAACAATTTTGAAGTTTCATTAACAAAAAAAAGAAAAGAAAGAAATGTTATTTTTAGCAGTACAATGGCTCAACCTGTAGCGGCAAATGTTCAACAAGAAGCAGAAACGCAGGAAGTAGCTGTATCAGTTGAAACAGTAGCCACTCCTGAAGAAATTTCAGGAACAAAAATTACTTCCCCAATGGTTGGAACTTTTTATGCCTCACCATCTCCAACGGCTGGTCCATTTGTAAAGGAAGGGGATTCTGTAACAGAAGGACAAACACTTTGTATTGTTGAAGCAATGAAACTTATGAATGAAGTAAAATCAACAGTTTCAGGAAAAGTGAAAAAAATATTGGTAAAAGATAAAGATGGTATAAAAAAAGGACAAACATTGATGATTATTGAATAAAATTAAATATTTAAGTTTAAAGTTATAAATTTGAAAAATAAAGAAGGGATAAATTTGGAAGAGAAGAGGATTTTGTTAGATGTTATTCTATTATTGGTTTTGTTGTTTCTTACATCGTTTCTATCTGCGGCTGAATCAGCATTATCATCGTTAAAGCAAATTCATTTGAAAAGTGATTCAAAGGAAAAGGAGAAAACGAAAGAAAGTGAATTGTTAAAATTTTGGCTTGAAAATCCAAATGAATTACTTACGACATTGTTATTTATAAAAACAATCACATATTCATCTATGGTTTTTTCAGGAACTTATTTAATAAAAAAACTATATAAAGACAATCTTTATATCGGAATTTCGTTTTTTGTGTTAATTATTTCTATTCTTTTATTTTCTGAAATGATTCCAAGATTAATAGCCAGAAATAATATTTACGGTGTTTCCAAAACTTTAATAATTCCATTAAATGCATTGCGAATTGCACTAAAACCATTAATAAGGCTATTTATATATATTTCAAGGTTTATTGTCGGATTATTTAAGATAAAAGTAAAAAATCAAATGTTTGAAATAACAGAAGATGAAATTTTGACATTTTTAAAGGCCGGGACAGAAAGTGGTGTGTTTGAAGAAGGCGAAGAGGAGATGATTACCAGTATTTTTGAATTTTCTGAAACAACAGTCAAAGAAATACTTACACCTCGAAGAGATGTGTTTGCACTTGAAGCAGAAAGCAAGATTGACGATGTATGGAATGAAATTCTAGATCAAGGTTTCACACGTATTCCTATTTACACTGAAACAATTGATAAAATTGTAGGAACAGTTCATATGAAAGATTTACTACGTTATGATAAGCAAACTGGAGAAAACCCTCCAATAAAGGATTTCATGAAAGAAGCCTACTTTGTTCCTATTACAAAATCGTTGATTGAGCTGCTAGAAGAATTTAAGTTAAAGCAGCTTCATATGGCAATAGTTATTGACGAATATGGCGGAACGCAGGGAATTGTAACGATTGAAGACTTGCTGGAGGAAATTGTGGGAGAAATAAGAGATGAATTTGATCAGGAAGAAGAAAATATTCAGCAAATTCGTGAAAAAATATTTGATATAAAAGGAGATACACCTATTGAAGAAGTAAACGATAAATTGGAAATAGAAATTCCCTTGTCTGAGGAATATGATACTATTTCAGGATATATCCAAGATAAATTAGGGAAAGTTGCCGATGTTTTTGATCAGGTAAAGGATAAAAATTTTATATTAAAAGTTACAGATATGGATAATAAGCGTGTCGAAAGAGTAAGGGCAATTATTATTGAGCAGGAAGAAGAAAAAGAAAAATAAGGAGAGAAAATGGAAGAAATCAGACCACGAATACGTGTGGCAGGCATTCTCATAGAAGATAATAAAATTCTATTAATTCAGCATTATAAAAATAATAAAAAATATTGGCTTATTCCTGGTGGAGGAAACGACTGGGGTGAAACTGCAAAAGAAGCTTTAATACGAGAATACAAGGAAGAAACAAATATGGACATAGAAGTCGATGAATTTTTATTTCTTTCAGAAACAATATTTCCTAATAAAGAACGCCACATTTTAAATTTATTTTTTAAAATACACCGAATTAACAAGAATAATGATGTTATTAAATTAGGAGAAGAAGCTATTCTCACAGATTTAAAATTTGTAACAAAAGAGGAGTTACAAACGATGATAATTTATCCAGACATCAAAGAAAATTTGTTAAAATTAATGAACGCCAAAAAAATAGAAACTTATTTAGGAAGTTTATGGAATGACTAAAGATTGTAAATATTATTTAGTTTATTACAAAAAAAGCTTAATCAAACATTTAAATCCTAAAAATTAGGATAACGTGGAGCGATTGAATTTTAAACAGGTAAAATGTGATAATATTTTTAGATTTGTCTAATAATAAATATATCGCTATTAATTTTAGAAAAGAGGAAAAAGAGAAAATGAAAATAGAAGAAAAAGAAAAAATAGAAAAATTAATCCGTTCAGTAAAGGATTTTCCTGAAAAAGGAGTAATTTTTAGAGATATTACAACAGCGTTAAAAGATAAAGAAGGATTAGAAATTGTTATAAAAGATTTCACAGACAGATATAAAGATAAAGGAATAGACTACGTGGTAGGAGCTGACGCAAGAGGCTTTATTTTCGGAGCTGCAATAGCTTATAATATTGGAGCAGGTTTTGTTCCTGCAAGAAAACCTGGAAAATTACCAGCAGAAGTGGAAAGTGTAGAATATTCATTAGAATACGGAAAAAATAGCATTGAAATTCACAAGGATGCCTTTGGAAAAGGTTCAAAAATATTAATAGTGGATGATTTGCTAGCTACAGGAGGAACAGCCAAAGCTATGGCTCAGCTGGTAGAAAAACTAGAAGCAGAAGTATATGAATTAGCTTTTATGATAGAATTGTCTGATTTAGGAGGCAGGGATTTTCTTAAAGGTTATGAAGTTTACTCGCAATTAAAATATTAATTTATAAAAGGAATTATTTTCAAGTTATATTAATTGGAAAAATTCCTTTTTATTGTACACTTAATTTTGAAACAAAGAAAATTAAAAAATATTAAAATAAAAGATACAATTCATAATTCCAATTTTAAAACCTATTTACTATATATCTAAAAAGCTTATTTGACAACTATCAAAATAATAAAATTTTAACAATTCATTGAAAATAAAAACTATTACACATTTTTAAGTAATAAAAAAAATACACTCAAATCTATTTTAAATTAAACTACTAAAAATTATATAAATTTAAAGAATGAGCAAAATAATTATAACTTTTTAGTGTAAAATTAAAGAAGTTTTACTATATAGATAATAATAGAAATTTTAAGTTTTCAGACTTTTCTAATAAAATATTTCACAGAATACAAATCAAAATTGAATTTTAAAGCACTTTCTAAGAAATAAAAAATAGACTACGAATAAAAATATTCAAAAACACAAATTTTTTGAAAAAAAGTAGTTGACAAATAAATTCAGTTATGATAATATATATCTTGTCGATACGAAATCGTGTCGCAGGACAATTGAGATAAGAATAGAAGAAGCAATAATGTGTAAAAGATAAATAATAGTCAAGAGCTCTTGTTGTAAAACAAGATTCTCGTCAAGATAAAGGTGAAATTTAAATATATGTAAAATATATTGAATGAAGAGTTTGATCCTGGCTCAGGATGAACGCTGACAGAATGCTTAACACATGCAAGTCTTTGGCAAATCTGTGCTTGCACAGCCTAGCCAAGGCGGACGGGTGAGTAACGCGTAAAGAACTTGCCCTGCAGATAGGGATAACAGACGGAAACGACTGATAACACCTGATACAATTGCCGGCACGCATGTGCCTGGCAATGAAAAGAGATGCTGCAGGAGAGCTTTGCGTCCTATTAGCTTGTTGGTGAGGTAACGGCTCACCAAGGCGATGATAGGTAGCCGGCCTGAGAGGGTGAACGGCCACAAGGGGACTGAGATACGGCCCTTACTCCTACGGGAGGCAGCAGTGGGGAATATTGGACAATGGGGGCAACCCTGATCCAGCAATTCTGTGTGCACGAAGAAGGTTTTCGGATTGTAAAGTGCTTTCAGCAGGGAAGAAGAAAGTGACGGTACCTGCAGAAGAAGCGACGGCTAAATACGTGCCAGCAGCCGCGGTAATACGTATGTCGCAAGCGTTATCCGGAATTATTGGGCATAAAGGGCATCTAGGCGGCCAGACAAGTCTGGGGTGAAAACTTGCGGCTCAACCGCAAGCCTGCCCTGGAAACTGTTTGGCTAGAGTGCTGGAGAGGTGGACGGAACTGCACGAGTAGAGGTGAAATTCGTAGATATGTGCAGGAATGCCGATGATGAAGATAGTTCACTGGACGGCAACTGACGCTGAAGTGCGAAAGCTAGGGGAGCGAACAGGATTAGATACCCTGGTAGTCCTAGCTGTAAACGATGATTACTGGGTGTGGGCATGAAGAGTGTCCGTGCCGAAGCAAATGCGATAAGTAATCCGCCTGGGGAGTACGGCCGCAAGGCTGAAACTCAAAGGAATTGACGGGGACCCGCACAAGCGGTGGAGCATGTGGTTTAATTCGACGCAACGCGAGGAACCTTACCAGATCTTGACATCCTACGAATGCCTGTGAGAACAGGCAGTGCCTTCGGGAACGTAGAGACAGGTGGTGCATGGCTGTCGACAGCTCGTGTCGTGAGATGTTGGGTTAAGTCCCGCAACGAGCGCAACCCCTATCGTTAGTTACCATCATTAAGTTGGGGACTCTAGCGAGACTGCCTGCGAAGAGCAGGAGGAAGGTGGGGATGACGTCAAGTCATCATGCCCCTTATGATCTGGGCTACACACGTGCTACAATGGCCGGTACAGAGAGCTGCAAAGCGGCAACGCCAAGCGAATCTTTAAAGCCGGTCCAAGTTCGGATTGAAGTCTGCAACTCGACTTCATGAAGCTGGAATCGCTAGTAATCGCAGATCAGCAATGCTGCGGTGAATACGTTCTCGGGTCTTGTACACACCGCCCGTCACACCACGAGAGTTGTTTGCACCTGAAGCTGCCGGTCTAACCGCAAGGAGGAAGGCATCTAAGGTGTGGATAGTGATTGGGGTGAAGTCGTAACAAGGTATCCGTACCGGAAGGTGCGGATGGATCACCTCCTTTCTAAGGAGTTAATTCATTACACTGCTTCTTC
>NZ_FNVZ01000002.1 GCF_900104625.1 Leptotrichia massiliensis | reverse complement strand
CCCGGGAAAATAGGTAGTTGCCAAACTTTTTTCTTTTGTGTGTCTCCGTAGCTCAGCCGGTTAGAGCATCTGACTGTTAATCAGAGGGTCGTTGGTTCGAGTCCAACCGGGGACGCCATTTTTTTTTAAAATATTCAAAAAGTAGATAAATTTTAAAATAAAAAGAAATAGAGGATGTGCAATATATTAATAAATGGTTTTGTAAAGATGAAGATAATATAGCATTATGAAAAATATAGATGACTTGGACAGGATACTTTCTGAAAAAAGTATTTTGTCTTTTTTTGTAAAAATATTTTGAAACTTTCTTAAATTTACTAATATTTTCATAATTTCAGTTAAAAGTTTTTATTGTAGTAGCATATATAAATACTATGTATAAGAGTTATACATTTATTATATTGATAAGATTTAATATTAAAAGGTTATTTTAATTCTTTGTATTTTATTCTAATATATTAGATTTGTTGTTTTTTTCTTTGTCGTGTAGTATAATAGTAATAATGAGAATATTTAGTGAAAATTATTTTAAGTGAGGCGAGAAGAATGATAGATATAAATAAAATTAGAAAAAATGTAAAAAAATATTTGGATGAAAAAAGATACAATCATGTGGAAAGAGTTGTAAAATGTGCTGTAGAGCTTGCAGAGATTTATAATGTTGATGTGGAAAAAGTTGCGGCTTCGGCTTGGCTTCATGATGTGGCAAAATTTTTTGACTTGTCAGTTATGATTGACTTAACGAAGGGGAAATATCCTGAAGTAGATGACAAGATGTCGAAATCTACCGCTGTGCTTCATGGATTTGCAGGAGCTGAGTTTGTACGGCAAAATTATGAATTGTTTGGAATTGATGATGAGGAAATTTTGGATGGGATAAAATATCATACGATTGGGAAAGAAAATATGAGTATTCTTGCTAAGATTGTTTATCTTTCAGATGCGATTGAGGAAGGGAGAAGCTGGGAAGGCGTCGAAACGGCTAGAAAACTTGCAAAAACTGATTTAGATAAAGCAATAAAATTTGAAATTGAGGAAAAATTAAAATATTTACTTTCAAAGGATTCGATTATTCATCCCAATATTATAAAATTTAGAAATTCAATAATAGCCAACCAGGCATAAAATTTAAAAAAATAGATTTAATCTAAAAAAAATACTTTAAAATATATCTGAAAACTCATTACTTTGACAGGTTTTAGGCATATTTTACTAGAATTTTATAATTTAGATTAATACTAAACTTCATTAAAAATAAAAAATTATAATAATTACAATAAGTTTCAAATACTTGTTAAATAGCATAATTCAAAATTTATGAAATATGTGTTATTTAAATGAGGAATAGTACAATTTGATACATTGAAAAAGACAGAGGGAAAATATGGGAAATAAAAAAAAGAAAGAAAAATATAAAAATATTGAAAATAACGATAAAAATTTTCATAAGGGAAAAAAAATTAGTGGAAAAAATTACAATATAAAAAAAGAAAATGAAAAAAATCAAAAGATGGAACTTAAGGAAGAGAGAGAACTAAAGTATTTAAGACAGGTTCTTGTAGAATATGAGTTTACTTTTCAGGAAATACTGCAGCTGTTGGAATGGAGCCAGAAAAAGCGGAAAATGTATAAGCAGCTTTTGAATGCCTGGGAAGAAAGTGGCGATATTTATTTGAAAAGGAATGGAAGATATACCTTGCCTGAGAAGGAAGGGTTTGTGAAAGGTGAAATTTCTATTTCGAGCGGAAATTTTGGATTTCTTGATATTAATGGGGAGGCTAGCGTCTTTATTCCCGGAACTTATTTGAATACAGCTATGAATGGAGATACAGTTTTAGTACGTATTTTGAAGGAAAGTTCAGATGGAAAGAAGCGTGAAGGAGAAGTTTACAAAGTTGTAAAAAGAAATCGAGATGTTATTGTTGGCGTTTTTGAGCATAATTTAAGTTTTGGCTTTGTGCGTCCAAGAAATTCTCCAAAGGATATTTATATTCCAAAAAAATTGATAAAAGGTGCAAAAACTGGAGATTTAGTAGCTGTAAAGGTTGATTTCTGGGGAGATGAGGAAAGAAAGCCTGAAGGAGAGATTGTAAGCGTTCTGGGGAGTCCAAAAGATACGGAAGCATTGATTTCATCATTGCTTTTGAATGAAGGAATTGAGGAGAAATTTCCAAATGAAGTTTTGCAGGAACTGGACAAAATTGATGAGGATTTTTCGGAAGAACTAAAAAATCGAAAAGATTTGCGGCACCTTGATATTATTACAATTGACGGCTCTGATGCGAAAGATCTGGATGATGCAGTGTATGTGGAAAAAACAGAAGATGGGTATAAACTTTTTGTAAGCATTGCCGATGTTTCTTACTATGTACGGGAAAATACCGAGCTTGATACAGAAGCATTGAAGCGTGGAAACTCAATTTATCTTGTAGACAGGGTAATTCCTATGTTGCCAAGAAAATTGTCAAATAATTTATGTTCGCTTAATCCAAATGAGGATAAACTGACTTTTACTGTGGAAATGGATTTGGATAAAAAAGGTAAAGTTGTAAGAAATGATTTTTACAAATCGGTTATAAAATCCAAATACAGAATGACTTATGAAAATGTAAATACAATTTTGGAAAAAAATGAAGAATCTGAAGAATATCGAAATCTATATGATAAATATAGAAAAATTGATGAAATGCTAAAAAATATGCTGGAATTATCTAAAATTATCAGAAACAACAAAAAGAGACGTGGGAGCATTGATTTTGAATTACCTGAGATAAAGGTAGTCTTAGATGAGAATAAAGCCGTAAAGGACATCGTATTGCGTTCTAGAGGGGAAGCAGAAAGAATTATTGAAGATTTTATGGTTATTGCAAATGAAACTGTGGCGGAAAAACTTTTCTGGGAAGAAATTCCAGCAATTTACAGAGTCCACGAAGATCCTGACAAGGCAAAAGTTCAGGCATTGAATGAAACTTTGATAAAATTTGGATATTCCTTAAAAGGATTGGAAGAAATGCATCCTGGCAAATTTCAGAACATAATAGAAAGGACAACAGGACTGCCAGAAGGGTATTTGATTCACAAATTAATTTTACGGGCAATGCAGCGTGCAAGATATGCCAACAAAAATCTGGGACATTTTGGTCTTGCTTCTAAATATTATTTGCACTTTACATCACCGATACGTCGTTATTCTGACTTAATTGTTCATAGAATGCTTGGACGTTCGATTGAAAAATTTATGAACGAAAAAGAAAAGGCTAAATATGGAGCTAATTTTGAAGCAATTGCCTCAAGTATTTCGAGAACTGAAAGAGTAGCGGATAAACTGGAAGAAGACAGTGTAAAAATCAAGTTGATTGAGTATATGCAGGATAAAATTGGACAAGTTTATATTGCTAGACTTAGCGGGATGAATAAAAATAAGATATTCATGGAACTGGAAAATCACATAGAAGTGGTTTACAATGTTACAACAGCACGTGATAACTTTATTTATGATGAGGAAAACTTTAAAATTGTGGATAAAAGAAATAATGAGTCCTACACTATGGGAAGTACAATGAAAGTGAGCATTGTAAGTGCAAGCTATGCAAAAATGGAAATTGAGGTTATACCTTATGTGGAAGAAAGAGTAAAAATTGACGAAACCGAAGAAGAATAAAAAACAAAGTAGCAAAAGGAGGGAAGATGCCAGTATTAGCTAGAAATAAAAAGGCTTTTCATGATTATTTCGTAGAAGATAAGCTGGAAGCAGGGATTGAGCTTGTGGGAACAGAAGTAAAATCGGTAAAAGCTGGGAAAGTGAGTATAAAAGAAAGCTTTATAAGAATCATACGTGATGAAGTTTTTGTAATGAATATGCATATTACACCTTATGAATTTGGAAATATCAACAATGTAGCAGAATCTCGTGTGAGAAAATTACTTTTGAATAGACGTGAAATAAAAAAATGGAGCGAAAAAATTAAGGAACAGGGTTATACCATTGTCCCAATTTCAGTTTATACAAAGCAAAGGCTTGTAAAAATGGAAATAGGGCTTGCAAAAGGTAAAAAGATGCACGATAAGAGAGAATCGCTTAAAAGAAAAGATATTGACAGGGATATGAAGAAAATTCAAAAGAATTTTACTAGATAAATATTTAGATAAAGAAATAATAAGTTTATAAAAATAAAAAAAGAGGGACTATCATAAGATTTGTCTTTCTTTTTTATTTTTAAATACTAAAAAGAAAAACTACTTATTCAAATTATCCCTAAATTTTTAATTCTATTAAAATTTTTAAAGCTTAACCAAGTATTCAGTTAATTCCTCAATTGTGTTAAAAACTGTACCGTAATCTAAAACAGGACGTTTAATTGCCAAAATTGTAACACCACATTCCTGACAAGCTTCTACTTTTTGCAGTTCTCCTCCAGTTTCGCCACTTTCCTTTGTAATTAAGTAATCTATTTTTAGGTCTTGCAACATTACAATGTTCATATTTTTTGAAAATGGTCCTTGCATAGCAATGATATTTTTAGGTAAATATCCAAGTTCTTCTGCACTTTTTATCGAAGAAGTTGTTGGTAAAATTCGTACAAATAAATTATTTTTATCACTAATTTCGTTTATTTCGGCTAAAGTATTGGAACCCAGTGTACTAAGCACATTTTTATTTTCAAATTGTTGTAAGTATTTGATTACTTCCTGTAAATTTTGAAATTTGAATACATTCTCGTTTCCATAATCAACCATTTTTCGCTCAAATCTTATATATTTTACTTTTTTCTCTTGATTAGCCCTTTCATTTAAGTAACTTACCATTGAGATGACTGTACGACTAATATTTTGTGCGTATGGATGACTCGCATCGACAATTAAATCAATATTTTTTTCCAAAATCATATCTTCAATTTGCAATACATTCAATCTTTCTGAAATTACTTCCACATTCTCATTTTTAGCTACATCTTCAAGCAGTTTTCCTCCATATTCAGTTGCAGTGCTAATAATAATCTTTTTATCTTTCATTTTTAAAATCTCATCTAAAATATTTCTAGAATCTTTCGTTCCACCAATTATCCAAATTCTCATTGTATTATTTTCTCTCCTTAATTTTTTTATGTATGTTTGGAATTTATTTAATACTATAAAATTATTTTACAAACTCTTTAATATCAGATTATTAAAATCAAATATTATTAGAATTTGAGGATATTTTTTATAGTATTATAAAATTTTCAAAATTTCTATTTCTTTGTATTTTTCATAAAAGTTAAAATAATCTATTTTCATAAATTTTAAAAAATTACTTCATAGTGTATTTTCCATTTTTGTAAACAAAAATTTTATATTCTCCATTACCAATTAATTTTCTTTCATCTAGAGCATGTGATTTCTTATTTTCGATATAGTTAAAAAACAATTCCAAAACAGTTCCATGTGTAATAACTAAGATATTTCCATTACTGTTTTGTTCTGTAATTTTATTCAATCCTTGTAAAAATCGTTCTAGCCCATCTGTCAACTCTTCCCCTTGGACATTCTTTGCACAATAATTTTTTACATCATAGAAATAATTATGAGCTTCTTCAGGATATTTTACAAAGATTTCTTTAAAGCTCATCCCTTGCCATTTACCAAAATAAATTTCATTTAATTCATTCAATTTTTGTAATTTCAATTTTTCATGTTGATTTTTCTTTTTCTCCACATTATTATTTTCTAAAAGAATTTTAGCTGTTTCAATTGTTCTTTCCAGTTCACTTGTATAAATGGCTTTAAAGTCAATATTTGCAAGAATCAAGGCTGTGTTTCTAATTTGATCTTTTCCCTTCTCTGTAAGAGGTGAATTTAACTGCCCTTGAAATTTCTCCAGCACATTCCACTCAGTTTGTCCATGCCTAACAATATACAAGTTCAATATTTCTTTCATTTCTCTTTTTACGACCAATTATAATAACCTTTTATTTATAAGATAAATTGTAATATTAAATGGGATATTACATTTATCTAGTTTTTATAAATTTAATTTTAAAACCATTTAAATAATTTCAATTTTTTATTTTCAAAAGTATGCTGTATTAATTTTTTTTAGTCGTATTCTCCTTTCTACACTTTTTAATTATTATAATAATATTTTGAAATTAAACTCAAAAGTTATGGATATTTACTCAAATCTCAAAAATATTTGATTTAACGATAGCTTTTATCCAAAAATTTAGTTTAATAGTTCAATAAAAAAATCGAGTATAATTTAAAATATTATTCTCTAAAAATTAACTTAATTTTTAATTTACGAATACTTTATATCATATTGAATAAACTTTTTCAACACTTTTTTATTTCTTTTTTAAACATAATATTGAAAAAAGTTTTAGAATAATTTTGTACTTAATTCTAGGTCTTTATATTTTATTATTACTTAAAAAAGAATAAAAATTTCAATGTTTATTAAATTTTAAATGATATCAAAACTATTTATACTAAACCCTATTTAAATAACGAAATTATTTCAAACTTTTACTGCAAGATAAGGTTTTGCCGCAATGAGCAATCCTACGAAAATAAGAAGAAAAAACATAAGATTATGAAAAAATATTTATTAATCAAAATATTTAAAAAATAATTTAATGATTATAAATTAGCTATTAAACAAGCCTATTATAAAAATTAATTCCTATTTTTAAACGAGAAATAATACTAATTTATTAAATAATCAAATAAAGTAAACAATAAAAATATATCAAAAATTAGAAGCAGAAAAACAATAATGAATTTAAAATAAAAATATGTATAAGAGAAGCACTTTTTAAAATTAACTTTAGATACTATATTTTTTTTAAAATCCGAGTAAAGAAAAAATTAAAAGGATTAACTTCTGCTTTATACAGAAATCAATCCTTACTGTGTAGTTAAATTGTATATCTAACTTTTTAGATTAGTTCAAAATGGATATTAGTATAAGATAACTTTTGTTAAATTATTTACTTTGTACTTGTATTTGAAGCTGAATTTAAAATATCTTTGCTTAGTACAGAGTAAAGCAGGTTAATATATCTTTTGGCTGCATGAGGTTTTGGATGTGTTCCGTCTTTGTAGAAATACTGCTGTTTACCTTTTGAGTATGAATACCAGTCAATTACCTTTATATTTGGATTCTCAGCACTTGCCTTTTTAATTTCCGCATTAACACTATCTTGCCATGGATCAGGCATAACTGTGTTTATAAAGTAAATATCATGTCCCTTTAATGTTTCCAAAACGGATTTCATATCTTTTTCGTAAATTGTACCATTTGTTCCAAGTGCAATTACTATAATTTTTTTTAATTTTCCATTCTGAGCATAATTTGTTAACATCTTTGGTAATTCATAAAATTGACGTCCAACTTTTGTTTCAATAATTGCGTTTGGATATTTTTTCTTTAAGTCAACTTTTGTCATATCCAATACAGAATCTCCGATAAACAATATTTCCCGTTCATCATTAGGATATTTTTGCAAAATTTCATCTTGAATTTTTGATTCTTCTTCAATACCTTTTGATGGAGTATTTATTGCATTAAGAAGTTCGTCCATTGTTAAATTTCCAGTTTGTGTTGCTGCTGTAGTAGTGGTAGGTTGAGAAGGTTTAGTATCTTCTACAGTTGCGTTAGCTGCCGCAGCTTGTGCTGCTTTCATTTCCTCCAAATCTTTATTTTCATAAATTGGAGAGTATATTAAAATTCCAAAAATAGAAATTAAAACAGGGTAGCTTATATATTTTATACTTTTTTTCTCAAATAAAAAGTAGCTTAATTCCGAAATTGCCACTAAAACAATAATTTGAATAAAAAATTGCTGAGTGTTGGATAGTTTTGTCCATTTAAAATATTCACGTGCAAATATCATAACTGGATATTGCCATAAATAGTATTGATATTGATGTTGTCCTAATCTTATTATTGGATTAAAGATTTTTTTATATTTTGAAAGATTGAATTTTTGTAATTCAGGTTTTGAGAATAAAACAATTGTAAATCCTATCAAAATACTTGATAAAAACATTAGTCCATAATAATTGTAAGCACTTCTGTAATCTAGTCCAAAACAAAAGAAAATTAATGAAAATAACCCTAAGATTCCTAAAACAGATATAATTTTTTTCTCGGTATTATTTTTTATTTCCCTATTTGTATAAAAACATGCTATTGCAGCAGGACAAAAGAATGCAAAGGCTCTCGTGTCAGTTCCATAATATATTCTTGAAAAATCTGCTCCTTCTGGAGATTTTGAAGTTGTATAAAATACGAAAGCCATTATTAAAGCAGAAATTATCCCAATTCCTGAAAAAATAATTCCAATTGTATTATTTTTTAATTTCATTTTTTTAAGTCCTTGTACTAAAAATGGGAAAAATATATACATTTGTATTAAAAATGATAAAGCCCAAATATGTGTTAACGGTAATATAATCCCAAAATTATCAAAATAGGACATTTTTGAAAAAATCTGATAAATATTGTTTAATCCCAATATGGAAAATATCGCACTATATTTATATTTCATTTCAAGTCCGTTGTTTACAAAATATAATGCAATGGTTGAAGCTAGAATTACAATTAGCAAACTAGGATAAACTTTTCTTAGCCTTCGGTTAATTACTGAAAAAATTGTAAAATCTCTGGAAAGAAGACCGCTTGTAACCAAATATCCGCTTAGTGCAAAAAATATAACAACACCGATGTAAGTTCCTTTATAGGAAAACCAATGATAAACACAGATAAGTATAAGTGCAATTGCCCTTAGTATATCTAAACTCTGTATTCTTTCTTTTTTCATAAATAAGAAAATTCCTTTCTTTAAAATTTGTATTTTGTAAAATAAAAACTACCTTAAAACAAACTTTTTAAAATTGTATGAAATAATACAGCTTAACTTTTTTAGTTTGAAATTAAAGTAGTTTTATAAAAATTATTTAGTCAAATTAGTTATTTTATTTAATTGAATATTTTGGGCTTTGGCTATATTTGAAGAATTATCTTTTGCAGATTCAGATTTTCTAGTTTCTCCAAGATAATGTTTTTTAATTTCGTTAGTTAGAAAGTCTGCATAATATTTTTGTCCGTTATCATTTAAATGAGTTCTGTCTTTATAGAAATATTCATTTTTACCTTTCGCATAAGAGTACCAGTCAATTAGGTAAGCATTACTATATTGTGCAACTTTTTCTTTTAATTTGTTATTTACTTCTTGTTCCCAAGGGTCTTTGTGAGCAGTATTCATAAAGAATACATCTTTCCCTTTTGCCATTTCCATAACATAATCAAAATCTTTATCTGTAAATTTTCCGTTTGTTCCAAGATGTACAACTAATACTGTTTTTAATTTGTCCTCTTCTGCTAATTTAGTAACAATCCCTGGAAGTGTTGAAAATTGACGTGATATTTTTGTATCAAAATAAGGATTTTTGAAGTTAGGACCAATATATTTTTTACTGCTATTCATTATCGAATCTCCAACAAATACAATATTTTCAGGTACTTTCCCACTAAATATTTCTTTGGCAATGATAATTCCAGAACCAAAAACTAATATTACTAAAAATAAAAATAATTTTTTCATAATCTTTCTCCCTTTTGTATTTTTTACTATAATTTTTGTTTATAAAACTTTTTTTCAAAAAAACTTTTAAACATAACATTATAAGACATTATTTTTCTTTTGTCAAATTTTTTTAAAAATGATTTTTTTAGTAAAAAATATGGAGAAAATTTCAATCTAATCAGTTGCCATTATTATTCTGTAATTATTCTCTGGGTTTAAAAATACCATTTTTTTTAATTTTGTATCATAAGCATAAGCTAAAGGCTCATTGCTTACTTCTTGAAGAATTGTGCCTCTTTCTAATTTCAATCTTACTATTTCTTCTTTTCTTGAACCAGAATTATCCTGTTCTGGAGATTCATCTACATATCTTGTTAAAAAATATCCTTGACTGTCTTTTTGAATTTTAAAGCTTTCAGATGTATCTGTGTAACCAAATATTTTATTCAAAAACTTGTCTTCATGCAAATCACCATCTGTCGTATACTCTTCATCCATCCCTTTTGCGTAATTGCCTTCTCCATCTGAACTTGAATTTTCATTACTGGATATTTCCTTATTTTCAGTTTGTTGTGATTGTTCCAGATTTTGAACATTTTGTGTATTATTTTCAGGTACAGTGGCAGAATTTTCATTGTCGTTATTTCCGCAAGATAACACCCCCATAGCCAACATTGCTATAATTAAACATATTTTTTTCATTATGATACCTCCAAATCTTATTTTTAAAGTAAATTAATTTCCGTTTATATTTCAACGTAATTATATAATATTTTTCTAAATATGTCAAGAATTTTTTAACAGTAAAATTAATACCGTTTTATAAAAAATTAAAAATATGATATAATAATCTATACAAATAAAACAAGGGATAAAAATATGAAAAAATCTAAAGAAAACAAAAACACCTTTGAAAAAATCTACGACATAGTAAGAAAAATCCTCGCCGGAAAAGTCGCAACTTACGGACAAATCGCACATCTACTAGGAAATCCCAGATTATCAAGAGTAGTCGGCTACGCAATGCATAGTTGTCTTTACGATGATGTCCCTTGCCATAGAGTAGTAAACAGATTTGGACAATTTGCTAAAAGTTTTGAGGAAGTGCAGAGAGGGATGCTGGAGAGGGAAGGGGTTGTTGTGGGGGAGGAGGATTGTGTGGATTTGAAGGAATATATATGGAATAGCTAAAGAAGTAATAATATAATATAATGTATAAATGATAAAAAAACATAATCTAACAAATTGAAGATGTTTGAAAGTTATGTTTTAAAAAGAAAGATTAAATAAAGTTGTAACTATTCTTCTAACCGAAATTTGTTGTTCTTATTATTTTTCTTTTATAGAAGAATAGTTTTTAAAAAACCATTCGTTACTTAAAAGAGAGGAAAAACCAACATAGAACCAAGGTCTGTCTTCTGATTTAGATTCCGAAATTTTATCTTTTATTCGTTTTTTTATATCAGATTCTGATGAATTTGAATCTTCCTTAATTGAATTTAAGAAAGAAAAAAATTTAGCAGTAAAGTCGGTTGTGTATGCTTCGTTAAGTCCTAATTTATTTATATGAAATTTTATTGTTTTAAAAAAAATATTATTCCGTGTTGTATCATCGAAAAAAAAATTAAAACCAAATGCTTCTTCTTCTTCAATAATCTCACATTTTAAAGATTTTATAATATCTTCAAATTTAACAATATCATAGTAAGGGTGGAGTATTCTTTCTTCGGGTTTATCATTTTTGGGATAAAAATCGTTTTTATACTTACTATTGCAGTTATAACATATTGGAACTAAATTATTTATAACAATAGAAAATGAAGGGAAAAAACTTTTTGGTAAATAATGATCTAATGCAGCAACATCTTGTCCGCGGTTACAATAAGGACATTCTTTTGTTTGTTCGCGTATTTTTTTGTAATATTTATATGAAGAAGAATCTTTCTTTGCTAAACGATTTTTATATAGATTTATAAAATCCTTATCTTTATTGTTATCCTTTAGTTCTTTTTCTTTGGAAATAATTTTTTTTATATTTTCAAGAACTTCTTCATAAAAATTATAATTATTTATAATTTTTTCAAAAATTTCAGGAGAAATGTCTTTCATCGAATTTAAGATATTTTCTTGAATATCAAAATCAGGTTTATTTAATTTCTTCATTTTCTCTCTCCTTTAATCTTATCAAATTTTGTATTAATACTTTTCCTAAAAAACCAATTTCATTATTAAATTTTTCTATGGTTTCTTCAAATGTATTTTCTAAATTTTCCTTTATAAGTTTATAAAATCCTGTTTCCATTAATTCAAATCCAAAAATATCCTTTGTTAAAGTATCAATATCAGTTGCAAATGATTCAATTAAAATTTTTTCAAAGTACATATTTTTATCAATTCTTTTTATTTTATTTACACAACTTTTAGGAACTTCTTGAAGAATTATAGGAGAATGTGTTGCAATAATAGCTACAGCATTTTTTTTAATTAATAATGCTGAAAGTGTTCTAATATATAGAGAAAGTAAAGGTGGATGTAAATGAGTTTCTGGTTCATCAATTAAAACTATTGTTTTTTCATGTATTTTTTCTGATAATAATGTCAAAGATAATATAATAATCATATGTCCAGAACTTAGTTTTTTAAAATTCTTTTTTAATATTTTTTCATTTTTTTGTTCTTCATTATCAAAAAAGTTTTTTAGAATATTTATAAATTCGTTATCACGAAAGATTGAGTCAGAATTTAAATTTCTACAAATCTCTAAATACATATTTGTCAAATTTTTATTTTTTTTTATTTTGTCAAGTGATTCGATAAATTCTTGACTCATATCATTAACTGATTTAGTTTTTGTTTTTTCGTTTTTTTGTTTTTTACTAATTGAACCAATATATTGATAAATTTTATTAAATTTTTCTGAAGCTTCAAGTTCTTTTCCTTCTTCTAAAGTAATTGCAAAAGCATCGTCAAATAAACTAAATGAAATTCCAATAACACCTGCAAAATTATCTTTTTCACACTCGATAAAAAATTCATCACTTGCTTTATATTTAGAAGGTTGATCAAAGATTTCAGAATCTAAACCACTATTTTTTAACAATTGATAAAGTATATTATGTAAAAGCCAAGTTTTGCCAACTCCATTTCTTCCTATTAAAACGTGAACATTAGTAGGTGGAAATGAATTGGGAACAACATCAATCTTTATTTCTTGTTCATTATTTAACTTGAAAGAAAAAGAATATTCTGTTAATTCTGCTTCTCCTTTTATTATTCGATTAAATTGTTCTATATTTGCAACATAGTGACTTCTCATAAGAGAATTAATTAAGGAAGGTTCATAACTTTCATATAAAGTTTTAAATCTTTCAAAATCAAAAGAAAGATCGTTTAAACTTCTATAAAAATCTTTGCTATTTTCTCCAAAAACTTTGTTAATTTTTTTATAATATTCAACATCTTCACCTAAAGAAAAGAAGTGCTCTTCTAGTTTATCAAAAATATTATGAGAAATTAATTCTTTTGTTCCATGAGAAGGCTTTCCGTTATACGAAGTTTCTCCAGAAACTTTATCTTCTAAACCTATGCATCCAATTTTTATTTTTCCTAAAAAAATCATCTCGGAATTAGAAGCTACTTGATAGTATAAATCAAAAGAAGTTCGATACGTATAATCATCCCAGTTATCAGGAACTAAATAAACAATTCCAACTTCTTTTATATCTCTTAAATTATCTATTTTTTTAAATCTAAAATTCATAGTTACATCCATCTTTCATAAAAATATTTTCTGTTATTAAGACAAAGTACAAATATTCTTATGTTTAAAAGTATTTAAAGTTAATAAAATTAATTTTAACCATTATTCCCACTCAATCGTTCCCGGCGGCTTAGAAGAAATATCATACACAATTCTATTTATTCCGTTTACTTTGTTTATAATCTTATTTGACACTTCCTCAAGAAATTCGTAAGGCAATTTTGACCATGTAGCAGTCATGAAGTCGATTGTGTTTACTGAACGAATAGCTGCTACGTATTCATAAGTTCTTTGATCGCCCATAACTCCGACAGTTTTTACAGGTAGTAATGTTACGAATGCTTGATCTACTTTGTCGTAAAGTCCTTGTGCCATTAATTCTGTGATGAAGATGTCGTCGGCTTCTTGAAGAATTTTTACTTTGTCAGGGGTTACTTCTCCGATAACTCTGATTCCAAGTCCTGGGCCTGGGAATGGGTGTCTTTTTATAATTGTGTCAGGCAGTCCAAGTTCGTGTCCTACTTTTCGTACTTCATCTTTAAATAATTCTTTTAAAGGTTCTAACAGTTCAAATTGCAAGTCTTCTGGCAATCCTCCTACGTTATGGTGAGATTTTATTGTGTGAGAAGGGCCTTTTATAGACTGTGATTCGATTACATCAGGATAGATTGTACCTTGTGCTAGGAATTTCGCACCTTCCTGTCCTTTAAGTTTTCTGATTTCTTCGTTAAATACTTCGATAAATTCGTTTCCAATGATTTTTCTCTTGGCTTCAGGCTCATCTACACCTTTTAATTTGTTTAAAAATCTGTCTTTTGCATCAACGAAAACAATGTTTAAGTCAAAGTGCTTTTTGTAATATTCAAGAACTTTTTTTCCTTCATCTTTTCTTAGAAGACCAGTATCTACAAACATACAAGTAAGCTGATGTCCTATTGCGTTGTTAATCAGAACTGCGGCGACTGATGAATCTACTCCACCAGAAAGAGCAAGCAGTACGTGTTCATCTCCGACAGTTTCTTTGATGGATTTTGTTTTTTCAGTAATAAAACTTGAAATTTTCCAGTTTTTTTCGCATTTACAGATATTAAATACAAAGTTTTCTAAAATTTGTGTTCCACATTCAGAATGGACTACTTCTGGGTGGAATTGAAGTGCATAAATTCCGTTGTTGTTTGTAATTGCGGCGATTGATGAATCTGTTTTTGCGATAATTTCAAAGCCTGTTGGCAATTCTGTGATGTGATCGTTGTGGCTCATCCAGATGTTAGAAGATTTTTTTACTCCTGTAAACAAAGGATTATTGTTATTTTCTACTTCTAATACAGCTTTTCCAAACTCCCTTGAATCAGCTTTTTCAACTTTTCCGCCATTTAAGTGTGTAATTAATTGCATTCCGTAGCAAATGCCCAAAATAGGAAGATTTAAGTTAAATACTTCAGGATTTACAGTTGGAGCGTCTTTTTCATAAACTGAAGCAGGACCTCCTGAAAAGATAATTCCTTTTACTTTTTCTTCTCCATTTTTTATTTTTTCAACATCAATTAAAGGCACAATTTCGCAATAAACTTCCATTTCCCTAATTCTTCGGGCAATTAATTGGCTATATTGTGAACCAAAATCGATAATAATAATTTTCTCTTTCACTTTCCACCTCTATCTATTAAATTTTTTTTTCATATAACATAATTTTATGTAAATATTTTAGCATTATTTTTAAGTTTTTTCTATATATTTTTATAAAATTTAATTCTCATTATTCAATTATTCAATAAGGTTATTTTGGTTAATAATGATTATTTCTTGGATTTCATTTATATTTAGTTTTTTTAATGTAACGGTATCAGACGCCATGCCCTTTTTCGCAATAGCAGTTATTTTAATTTCATAAGGTTAAATAAAATAAAAGTCAGAGTCTAGCCATAGGTATTGCGTAGCAATCTTGCTACAATTTTAATTATCAGGATAAACATTTATTGCAAGATAAGGATTTGCGGCAATGAGCAATCCTGCGAAAAATAAGGAAAAAATACAATAAAAATAGTAAAAACTGTTATTAAATAAACTAATTTAATACTAAATCTCGTTTAAAAATGAAAATATTGAATTTTGTGAATTTATAAGATATAATAAATGTAAAAACTTTTGAAATAAAAAAATTAGACTTTTATAATTAAGAGAAAACTTAAAAAAAAATTTAATGATAATGAAAAATTTTAGAAAGGAACATTTTTGATGGATATTGCAAAAAAAGTGAAATTAGAGAATAAGATGGGGACAATGCCAATTAATAAACTTATAATTAATATGTCGTTGCCACTTATTACTTCGATGTTTGTACAGGCATTTTATAATATTGTGGACAGTCTTTTTGTGGCTAGAATTAATGAAGAGGCACTTACTGCAGTTTCAATGTCGTTTCCTGCTCAGAATCTGATGATTTCGGCGGGGACTGGAGTTGGTGTAGGGATAACGGCTTTGATTGCGAGATATTTGGGAGCAAAAGATGAAAAAGGTGTAACACGGGTTGTGCATAATGGGATATTTTTAGGAATTTTGAATTCTATTTTGTTTGCTATTTTTGGGCTATTTTTTGCGAAATTTTATTTTGAGTTTCAAAAGGCTTCAGGACTTATTGAAACTTATGGAATTCAGTATTTGAGTATTTGTTCGATTTTTGCCTTTTCGATTATTTTGGAAATTACTTTTGAGAGAATGCTGATTGCGTCGGGGAAAACGATTTATACAATGATTACGCAAAGTACAGGAGCGATTATAAATATTATATTTGATCCGATTTTTATTTTTGGACTTTTAGGATTTCCAAAAATGGGGATTATTGGTGCGGCTGTGGCTACGATTGTTGGACAGACTGTTGCAATGCTAATGGCTTTGTATTTTAATATTAAGAAAAATCACGAAGTTCGTTTTGCTATCAAAAAGTTTGCGGTGCATTTTAAGACGATTGCGAATATTTATGAAATTGGTTTTCCATCAATAGTTATGCAGTCTGCGGCATCATTTATGATATTTCAGTTAAATAATCTTTTGGCTTCATTTTCAACGACAGCGACGGCTGTACTTGGAGTTTATTTTAAGTTGCAAAGTTTTGTTGTTTTACCCGTTTTTGGGCTAAACAATTCGGTTATTTCAATTGTTTCGTACAATTATGGTGCTGGGAAAATAAAAAGGCTTTTGAAAGCTGTGAAATTGGCAAATATTTATGCATTTGGTATTATGTTTGCTGGATTTGTTCTTTGTCAAACTTTGCCTGTTCCAATTCTTAAATTGTTTGATGCTTCAGATAATATGCTTTCAATTGGGATTCCTGCACTTAGAATAATTAGTTTTGCGTTTTTGATAGCACCGTTTTCGATTGTTTCAAGTGGGACATTTCAAGCTTTGGGTAAAGGTATATTTAGCCTTATTGTTTCATTAATTCGTCAATTGATTGTTATTCTTCCACTTTCATATTTACTTGCTGGAATAATGGGAATTAACGGAGTTTGGATTGCTTTTCCAATGGCAGAAATTGTAGCTGGAATTTTGACAATTTTTTATCTGAAAAAACTTTATCAAAATGAGATTATGAAAAGAAAAATTAAACGACATAAATAAAAAAGAAGCAGAATTCTAAAATTCCACTTTCACACAGATTAAATTATTCTTACAAAATTGTACATTAATAAACTATATTCCCATATTTGTCCTTGCAGCAATAATAACCATTAGCTGTTTTATAGTATTCTATACCTCTTTCATCATTATCTCTATCTCATTTAGATTATCCCAGTAACTTTTGATGAAAAATTTTAGATTGAAGAAAAATTAGATTGTATTTGAAAATGTAGAAAATTTGAGTTAAAAAATTTATAAAATATATGATTAAAGGAAAATAAATAAATTTTTTTTATCAAAAACAATGGGATAAAAAATGAAAAAATTTTGTAAAATTGGCTTTTTATGGAAGTATATATATTTTTTATAAAACTTGAAAAACACAAAATATTGTGTTATCATTATGTTATATTAACTATATATAGTGTTTTTTGTTAAAAATACGTTTGGATTATTGATAATGAAAAGGGGACTGGGAATTGATGGCTTGTAAATTTTTAGAGATAGGAAACTGGGTACAGAGAATGAGGGAGGAATAGAAATGCAACCACAATTGACAGAAAATTTGAAAAATATAATAGCAGGGATAGTGAATGTTGAGAGCAATGACACATGTAATGAGAATGCCAATATGTCTTCAATGACTCCAGCTGGACAAATGATGAAGTTTGCAAGTGAAGTGTCAAAGATTTATGCTTTGGAAAATTTGGTATCTCCAAAATTCAAGGAGGCTCATGAAAAAGGCTTTATTCATATTCACGATTTGGATTTTTATTCCAGTAAGACTACGACTTGTTTGCAGTATGACTTGGCAGATATGTTTGAAAAGGGTTTTTATACTAAGCATGGATATATTCGGGAAGCACAGAGCATTTCTACTTATGCCACTCTTGCTACAATTATTTTTCAGACAAACCAGAATGAGCAGCATGGTGGACAGGCAATACCCGCATTTGATTTTTACATGGCAAAAGGTGTGTTAAAATCATTTAGACGACATTTAAAAAGAAGAATCTTGAGTTTTGCTGAAATTAGAAATGGAGTAGAAATTACAAAAGAATTTGAAAATAATGCAAAAGAATTTTTGTTAAAAAATATTTCATCAATTAAATGCAATGAAAATGAAATAAAATTGCTTGAAGAATATTTTGAAATAAATAAAAATGATTTGATAAAATTGCTGGTGGAAGCCTATGAAGATACTAAAAATGAAACTTATCAGGCAATGGAAGGATTTTTACACAATCTGAATACAATGCACTCACGTGGAGGGAATCAAGTCGTATTTTCTTCTATAAATTATGGAACAGACACTTCAGAAGAAGGGCGAATGGTGATTCGTGAACTGTTAAAGGCGACATCTAGCGGGCTTGGAAAAAATGAAACTCCAATTTTCCCAATACAGATTTTTAAAGTGAAGGAAGGACTTAATTACACTGAAAATGATTATAATTTAGCTCAAAGTGATTTTGATGAGGCACTGAAAAGTGTAAAAAATCAAAAAATTTCTTATGAAAATGAACTGGAAGATAAAAAAATAAAGTTTGAAGCGCCAAATTTTGATTTATTGCTGTTATCTTGTGAAACTTCCAGCAGAAGACTATTTCCCAACTTTGTATTTTTAGATTCAGAATTTAATAAACATGAAAAATGGAGAATGGACGATCCTAAAAAATATAAGTATGAAATTGCAACAATGGGTTGCCGTACACGTGTCTTTGAAAACATAAATGGTGAAAAGAGCAGTCTTGGACGTGGAAATTTATCGTTTACGAGCATAAATTTTCCTAGAGTTGCCATTTTAACAAGAAAAAATGTGGAAAATGAAATTTCAGAAATGGAAAAAGCTAAAAAATTTGCAAATGAAGAAGAAAAAAATAATAAAAAAATAGAATTACTGACAAAGGAATTCCAAAAAAGAGTATTGGAACTGACTTATCTTGCAGGAGAACAGCTTTACGAGCGTTATAATTTCCAAAAAACAGCTTTGGCAAAACAATTCCCATTTATGAGAAGCAATAACTTGTGGAAGGGACTTGGTCTAAAAGACGGGAACGAGGAAGTGGCAGAAGCGATAAACTCAGGTTCACTTTCGATAGGATTTGTAGGTGGAGCAAACGCAATGTACGCTTTATTTGATGCAGAACACGGAACAAGCGAAATTGCCTATAAAGTGCTTTACGATACGATTGAAAAAATGGGAACAGTTGCAGATGAGTTTAGGGACAAATATCATTTGAACTATTCGATTTTGGCAACTCCAGCAGAAAGTCTAGCGGGAAGATTTTTACGTATTGATAAAAATGATTTTGGAGTAATCAAAAATGTCACGGACAGGGATTATTACGTAAATTCATTCCATATTGACGTAAAAAAGGAAATCAGTCTTTTTGATAAAATAAGAAAAGAGGCACCGTTTCATAAATTAACAAAAGGTGGGCATATCACTTATGTGGAACTGGACGGGGAAGCTCGTAAAAATATGGGTGTTATGCTAAAAATTGTAAAAGTAATGAAAGATACGGGAATTGGCTACGGATCGATAAACCACCCTGTTGACAGATGCAGAGATTGCGGAACCGAAGCGATAATTTATGATGAATGTCCAATTTGCAAAAGCCATAATATTTCTAGAATTAGAAGGATAACAGGCTATCTCACAGGAGATTTAGATAGCTGGAACAGTGCAAAGCAAGCTGAAGAGCACGACAGGGTAAAACACGGAATAAAATAGGATAATTTTGAGATTTGTGAGGAAGAGGTAAAATAAAGTGGGTAAAGTCAAAGTTAAGGTATCAGAAAAAAATTCAAAAAATGATTTTACATTAAGACTTTTAATGACTTATAAAGAGACAATTGTTGACGGTGAGGGACTTCGTTATTCACTTTATTTTGCTGGCTGTTCCCACGCTTGTCCTAGTTGCCATAATGAATATTCATGGAATCCGAAACACGGAAATGTGCTAACTTATGATAAATTAGAAGAAATTGCCAAAGAAATAAATGAAAATACGTTGCTTGATGGCATCACAATAAGTGGAGGAGATCCACTTTTTAATCCAGCGGATATGCTAAAAGTTCTGAAATTTTTGAAGGAAAAAACGAAAAAGAATATTTGGCTTTATACAGGGTATACGCTGGAGCAGGTGCAAGAAGATGAACTTCGGAGAAAATGCCTTGAGTATGTGGATGTTTTGGTGGATGGGCGATTTGTGAAAGAACTGTATGATCCTAATTTAAAATTTAGGGGGAGCAGTAATCAGAGAATTATTAAAAAAGAAGATTTTTTTATTTGAATTTGGAAAAAAGTTTTTTTGTTAGTGAACTTTTGTAATAAAAGTTCTTTTTTTCACGTAAAAACTAAAGTTATAGTTGTAAAAATTATAAAAAAATGATAAAATACGGGAAGTGTGTTAATTAGAAGTTATAATTTTAGTAAATATAAATGAATGAATTAATAATTGTAACTACATAGATAAATTTATTACGAAACTAAAATAAAAATGGAGGATTAAAATGACAGAATTGGAAAAATCAAAGGCGATTATTCAATATATTGCCGATGCAAAAAAAACAACACCTGTGGAACTTTATACAGATGAAGAAATAAAAAATTCTTATTCGTGTAAAGTAATTGGAAATGAAGGATTAAAAGTTGTATTCGGTGATTGGGAAGAAATTGAAAAAATTATTAATGAAAATAATTTGACAAACTATTACTTGAAAAACGATAGAAGAAATTCTGGTGTACCTATGCTTGATATTAAAAATATTAATGCTAGAATTGAACCAGGAGTATTTATACGTGATAAAGTGAATATCGGGGACAGAGCTGTTATTATGATGGGATCTGTAATAAATATTGGTGCTGAAATCGGTGAAGGAACAATGATTGATATGAATGCTGTACTTGGTGGACGTGCAAAAGTTGGTAAAAATTGTCATATTGGAGCAGGAGCAGTAATTGCAGGAGTTATTGAGCCACCTTCAGCAGATCCAGTAGTTATTGAAGATGATGTTGTTGTTGGAGCAAATGCGGTTGTGCTGGAAGGTGTAAGAGTAGGAAAAGGTTCAGTTGTTGCAGCTGGAGCGATTGTTACGGAAAATGTTCCTGAAGGTGTAGTTGTAGCTGGAACTCCAGCTAGAATTATAAAAGGGGTAGATGCAAAGACAGCATCAAAAACAGAATTAGTTGACGCATTGAGAAATATTTAGTATTTTTTTAGAAAAATAAAAATAAAAAAGGTTTTATTAAATATATTTATACTATTTTATAAGTGAAATCAAATTTGAAAATGGTAAAATGATTTATAAATAATAAATATCTATAGTTTTGAATATAGCTTATAAAAAATAATTAGGAGGAAAAATGAAAAAATTATTACTAATAGGAGCAATCTTAGTAACAGGAGCAATTTCATTTGCTGATGCAAAATCAGATTATGAAAATGCAGTAAAATTAGCAGGGCAAAAAAAAGTTGCTGAAGCTGTAAAAGTATTGGAAGGTGTGGCAAAAAGTAGTGACGCAGGATACGCACAAAAAGCAAACTTAGAATTGGGAGCATATTATTTGCAAGAAAATAATGTAACTAAAGCTAAACCTTATTTACAAGCGGCATGGGGAAATGGACAAAGCACAAGTCCTGAAGCTGTGGAAGCTGCAAGATTATTATATTTAGTAGGAATTCAACAAAAAAATAAATCTGAAGCTGAAAAATATATTCTTTGGACAGATGAAAAAACAGGTGGAAAAAATGCAGACATTACATCAAGTCTAATTATTTTCTATTTTGACAACAATGAACAATCAAAAGGTACTGCAAGATACAATAAAGCTGTACAATCTGCAAATAAAGACTTTGTAGCAGAAGTAAATTACAATATTGGACAATACTACTTAACAAAAAATAATCTAGCTCAAGCTAAATCATATTTACAAAAAGCATATACTGGAGCAAGTGACCGTGTAAATGGAGCTGGAATTTTACTAGCTGAAATTGCTATAAATGAGAAAAAACCAGCAGAAGCTGAAAAATATTTATTAGATATGAACACAGCTGCAAAAGGTAAAAATGGACAAATTTTAGGAATGTTAGGAACTTATTACTTGCAACAAAATAATCCAACAAAAGCAGAAGAATATTTAGCAAAAACAGTGGCTGCAGAACCTAAAAATGTAAGTGCAAAAATCTTATTATTAGGAATTTATGAAGTACAAAATAACACAGCAAAAATAACTTCTACTTATAACCAATTAAAATCATCAACACCAAAAGTTACTAACAAACAAATTGGAACTTATTTTGGAAGTGTAGGAGCAGCAGCATTATCTGAAAAATATTTACAAAAAGCAATAACTGAAGATAAAGATAACAGTGCAAAACTTATTTTAGGACAAGTTTATGCAGGACAAGGTAAAAAAGCTGAAGCAGTTAAAATTTTACAAGAAGCTGTAAACAATAAAGTAAATGGAGCAGCAGAAGTATTGAAACAAGTTCAAGCAATGAAATAAATAAAATAAAAATTGTAAACTACAAAATTATCTGATATAATTAGGCAAGGCATCTTAACTTTAAATGTTAGGATAAATTGCCTATTTTTTTGGAATTTTTGTAAAAAAGTTTTAAATTTATAAAAAAAGGAAGTGAGAACAATAAATAAAAAAATAATATTAATAGGCTTAATAATAAGTAGTTTAGCATTAAATGCGACAAGCTATAAAACAGTAAGAGAAGCTGTAAGAGCAAATACTCCTACAAAATCATCGAATACTCAAAATTCAAAAAATAACACAACAAATGAAGTTATTATTCCAAAAGGGTTAAAACCAGGAGATACAATTGGATTAATTGCACCTGCAAACTATACTAGTGAAAATAGTAATGCAGAAATTGAATATTTGCAAAGCCGTGGCTTCAATGTGGTTTACGGACAGTCATTTTATTCGAGATGGTATGGATTCGGAGGGACTGACAGTGTTAGGGCAAAGGATATAAATGATATGTTTGCGAATCCTAATATTAATGCAATTTTTGCTGTGCGTGGAGGATATGGTGGAATAAGAATTGTAGATAAATTAAATTATGATGTAATCAAAAAAAATCCAAAAATTATTTCAGGATTTAGTGACAATACGACATTATTATTAGCAATCAATGAAAAAACAGGACTTGTAACATTTCATGGACCTATGTCAGATAATTTAAAAAACATTCCATCAGTTACTGAAAATGCCTTTAACAAAGCATTTACAAGTAATGAATCGTATAATTTACTAGGGTTTGACGATACCTACATAATTATGAAAAGTGGACGTGGAACTGGTAAAATCACAGGAGGAAATTTGTCTCTTGTAGTTGCAACGCTTGGAACAGATCATGAGATTAATACTGATGGAAAAATATTATTTTTAGAAGAAACAAATGAGGCTAGCTATCGAGTGGATAGAATGTTAAAACAATTAAAACTAGCTGGAAAATTTGATAAATTGCAAGGAATTATCATTGGAGATTTTAAAAATCCAAAACAGTCAGATCCAACGGATATGACAATTGATGAAGTTTTTTATGATAATTTTGGACAATTAAATATTCCGATTGTAAAAAACTTTAAATCTGGACATGTAAGACCATTTATAACCGTTCCAATTGGAGCAAAAGCTACAATGGATACCTACAAACGTGAAATTATGATAGAAAAAGCAACAAAATAAAGCAAATAAAAAATACACTATTTAATAAAGTAAAATTTATTTTCTAGTGTATTTTTAATTACTCTTTTTTATCTAAATTATTTTAAGATTCCAATTAAATCAGTTAATAAGAATGGAATAAATACTTCACCATCAGCAAAGTTTGTAGCTTCACCTTTATTATAGAATATTACTAAAGAATCATTTTGTAAATAGAAGTTTTGATTTTTAGCAATAGCATCAAAGCTATCTATTTGTGGTAATCCAAATTGTTTGAATCTGTTGTTAATAACTCCTTTTAATTCTTCATTAAATCCATTTGTGAATAAGTCTTTAAGTTGTAATGATCTTCCGTTTTTTAAGTTGTACGAAATGGCATTATAAACTTTTGTTTTTTGTCCTGTGTCAGTATCTGTTATATTAATTGTAAATAAAACACTTAAATATGAGCTATTGTCAGCTGTAATCTCATAAGTAGTATTATAGCTAATATGTTTTGTAGATTTATAAGCTGAAATAAACTTATGCATAATTGCATTCATATTTTTTATAACGTCAGAATTTCTCCCTAAAAATGATGGATAAGAAATTCTTGATTTTCCTATGACTTTTATTTTTTTGGTAGTTTTTACAACACTTGGAGATGTTGGTGAAAACCCTTGAAATGTAAAAGTTGTGTCAATCTTTTCTTTTGCAAATGACAGATTAAATAAAATCAATGTCATAAAAATTAATGTTAATTTTCTCATTTTTATAATCACCTCAAAAATTTTGTTTTTAGCTAAAAAATTGGATTTAATTTCTAATCTCAATTTTGAAGTTATTTCAATATATTATATACTATATTTCATAAATAAGCAAACTTTTTTCATTATATATTTTAGTTAGAAATTGTTTTTATTTTTTTATTGTAATTAAAATTTTTTAAAAATATAAAATAAAAACGCAAGGACTTTAGTTTGCCCTTGCTTAAAAGATTTTATTTTTACTAAGATTAGAATGAATTTGGTGATGACAATACTTTTAAATCTTTATTTATTTCAAATACTAAAGGTTTTCCTGTTGTTAAATTCAGTTTTAAAATATCATCATCTGAAATATTTAGTAAATATTTTATTAAAGCACGCAAACTGTTTCCGTGAGCTGCTACAATAGCATTTTTTCCTTCCTGCAAACTTTTTGAGATATGTGAGTGCCAGTAAGGCAGAACTCTTTCGATGGTATCTTTAAGGCTTTCTCCAAGTGGCGCTTCAGAATCAGATAAATCTGCATATCTTCTATCTGATTTTGGATAATATTCGCTTGATTTGTCTATTGCAGGCGGGGCAACATCAAAGCTTCTTCTCCAGATAAGGACTTGCTCGTCTCCATATTTTTTAGCAGTTTCAGCTTTGTTTAATCCTTGTAATGCTCCGTAATGACGTTCATTCAATCTCCAAGATTTGTAAACTGGAATGTATAATTCATCCAGTTCTTCCAAAACGTAATTAAGAGTTTTAATAGCTCTTTTCAAATAAGATGTGTAAGCAATGTCAAAAACTAATCCCATTTCCTTTAAGGCTTTACCGCCAGCCTTTGCCTCTTCCACTCCTTTTGGACTCAAGTCAACATCCTTCCATCCAGTAAATTTATTTTCCAAATTCCATTGGCTTTCACCGTGTCGAATTAATACTAGTTTCATTGTTTTCCTCCTTTTGATAAAGTCGTTTTATATTTGAACTAATAAAAAAGCGACTTTATTTTATTATTTTGTTTCAGTTTCTACAACTGCTTCTGCAGTAGCTGTGTTTGTAGATAATTCTTTTTCAGCAATTAAATCTTCAAGATGTTCCTTTGTTGTCATTAATTCTTCAAGGTTCATATTATCATAAGTTGCTTCTGAAGATGTTTTTATATTTATTCCTTGTTTTCTTAAAAAACTATCAACTTTATTTTGATTTTTTTTGTACAGGTAATAACCTACTGCTACAGTTCCTACTCCGATTGCTGCTCCTACTAAATGTTCCTTTTTAATGTTTCCAAATTTTATCATTTTTATACCTCCAAATTTTTATTTGTTATTATTTTATCATTTATTAATTTTTATTGCAAAGCAATGTATTTGTCATCTGGCTCATTGCCTGCCCTGTTATTGAAAAATATGTGATCTATCAAATCACTCAGATTTTCAATAGAATTATCATTTCTTACATCTACAACATAATGAGATTTCCCATTATCAGCTTTTAAACGATAAATTCTTACTTCCTTGTTGGAAAAGTTATTTAATACAAGATGCCGTCCAAAAGTTGTAAACCACATAAGCGCTATCGCTGTAACCGATCTGTTTGCCAGATACGATTTGAGCAAATATAATGCAGGCAATATTTCAATGTCAAAAAAACCTTTACGCTGTGTTTCCCTGTAAGCATGCTCGATAATTGCTGCGGTTGTCAGCCCTGCTGTAAAGTTATTTATGCCTATTTGTAATTTTTCAACTTTACTTTTGCCAAGCCCATACAGAAACGAAAGTAATATTGCGGCTCCAGAATAAACAGACAGTAAATCTATTGATTTTTCTTCAAAATCTTCAACAAGTTTTACTGAAGTCATGCCATGTTCAACTGATAAGGCAGTTGCAGTTCGGTAAATTACTTCATCTATTGAAATTTCTTTAGGCTCAAATGTAACGAGCAAAGTATTTATAGTCTGATTATACCGTAAAGCTGTATTTTTAGTTTCAACTTTTACTGTTTCAAAAAATTTTTTTGTATTGGCAATATCGTGTGAAATTTTGAATCTGACACGATTCGGTAATTTATGCAGTATTATTAAGGTTAGTTTTTTCATATCTTATTCAAACTCCTTTAAAAACACAAAAATTTTTATTTATTAACATCGTATTTTAATAGTCGCAATGAATTTCCAACTACTAAAATTGTGATAGAGTTATGCAAAATTGAACTGTATATTGCAGGCAAAAGTCCTGTCGCACCTAATACAAGGGCAAAACTGTTTATTCCAATTGCCATTGCAAAATTCTGTTTTATTATTTTTACAGTGTTTTTTGCTAAACCAATTACACCTGGTATTAGTAATGGGTCGTCTGAAGTTATTGTAACATCAGCAGCTTCCATCGCAATGTCGGTACGTGAACTTCCTAGAGCTATTCCTACATTTGCATAGGAAAGGGCAGGAGCGTCGTTTATTCCGTCACCTATCATAATAACTTTTGAACCAATTGAACGGAATTTTAAAATATCTTTAGCTTTGTCCTCAGGCATCAGTTCAGACTCGTATCTATCCATTGACATTCTTGAAGCGATAGTTTCAGCCTGCTGTCTCAAATCTCCTGTTAACAGTACAATATCATCTATTCCTTGATTTCTTAGCCGATTCATTGCCTTTTTTATATTTTCCCTAGGCGGATCTGAAACACCGATAACACCTATTAAATCATTATTTTTAGCCACGTAAATTACAATTTCTCCACGATTTTGCATTCCCTTCACTATATCACTTGCCACTTCTAGTGAAATATCATTCTCTTCCATGTATTTCAGGCTTCCTACACGGATAATATCCTTATTTACAAAAGTTTCTATCCCTCTTGCAACTTTAATAACGGATTCCTTATGTTTTGGAATTTTTAATCCTCTATTTTTAATTTCATTCAAAATTGCACTTGCTAAAGGATGTGATGAAGTTTCTTCAGCCGCTGCGGCTAGCGCAAGCATTCGGTTGTCTTTCATATTTTTTCCAAAAGTCTTCAACGTTTGAATTTTAGGTTTTCCTTCGGTAATTGTACCTGTTTTGTCAAATATTACTGTGTCAGATTTTGAAAGTTCTTCCAGATAGTTGCTTCCTTTAATCAAAATTCCATTTTTAGCCGCTGTATTAATTGAAGCTGAAAATGCTGTTGCTGTTGACAGCCTTATTCCGCATGAATAGTCAATTACAAGCATACTAAGGGCTTTTTGCAAGTTTTTCGTTGAAACATAGACAATTCCGGCGAGCAGAAAGTTAAGCGGGATTAACTGTGCAGAAAATGTATCGGCGTAAGATTGAATATCAGCCTTGTTAAAAGCGGCATCTTCCACTAATTTTATAATTCTGGAAGCTGTCCTGTCATCTCCAACCTTCTCAGCTTTTACAGTAATATTTCCACTTTTTAAAAGCGTTCCTGCAAAAACTTCTTCTCCAGCCTTTTTCGTAACAGGCATATATTCCCCAGTAATTGCCGACTGATCAATTATCGCCTCACCTTTTTCAATCGTTCCATCCACACTTATTTTTTCCCCAGTTTTAACAAGTATAAAATCTCCCTTGCTAATTTCTTCAATTGGAACTTTTTTGGCTGTATTTTCATCATCAGACTGCTTCCAGACATAGTTTTCTCCAACACTTAACATGTCTTTAATTACGCCACGTGTCTTTTTCATTGTATAAACAGTCAGAAGTTCTGCAAATTTTTCTAAAATCATAATTGTCAAAGCTGTTCGTTCGCTTCCTAAAATAATGCTGCTGACGATAGCTGTAGAACTTAGCGTATCTGCGTTGGGACGCTTATTTTGAATAAGAGAATAAATTCCATTTTTTAAAACAGGCAGGGCTAAAGAAACTGTTGATAAAGTTTTGTAGTTAAATAGCCGCCTGATTCCTGTTAATTTTGTCTTTGGATTTGGCAGTAGCAGTAAAAGTACAGCAGCACCAATATTTTTAATAATTTCCTGTGGAGATTCTTCCTGCAGACGTCTTTCAATCACATATTTATTTGATATTTGTTTTTTTTCGTTTTTGTATATATCTACTAGATATGTATTTAATGTATTTTGAAGTAAAGATATTAAGTTTTCACCAGTTAATGAGAAATTGTCAAAATAAACAAGAATAGTTCCTGTAATACTTGAAATTTCAACACTTTGGATATAATGAACCTGCATTAGCTGCTTTGTTATCTCTTCCTTATGAATTCCAAGATATTTTAAAGCTCTTGATTTTATTCTGATTCTTCCACGAATTTCGTGTAAAATCTTGCAGTCCAGCAAATAATCTTTATTTAACATAAAAATCCCTTTCTTTTTTTATTTTGGCAATAATTAAAGTTCTTTAATTATGTTATAAAAAGTATCCAAATTATCTTCTATTTCCTTTAAGGATTTATTTTCATATAATTCAGAATGATTAATCATAGTTTTCCATACTTTGTTCAGCCAGTCCAGTATTTGTTTTTCTGAAATTAATTTTACATCATAGTAAAGTAGAATTTTATTTGTCATATACGAATACTCAATACTTTTTATGCCTTTTTTTGATAAAATAAGTTCTGTAACTCGATAATCATATTTTTTTAATTCTTCTGGAATTTTTGACAAATTTGGGACAGAAAGCCTTAATCTGCCAGGAATACTGTGTACAACCTTTATCTGGTTAAACATCAGATATGTAGCCTTAAATAAATTTTCTAACATTATTTTCTTTTCCCTTCTGATAAAAAAATAAAAGCCCACCATAATAAAGTAGTACCTGTAGGCAATTTTGGAATTTCTCTTAATTTTTTAATACCATAAAAAGCAAAAATTCCTGCAACTAATGTCTTTAAGTCAAGATAACCTCTACTTTTATTGTAAATAGCCATATCAACAGATTCAAATGCCTGTTTTAACAATTCTTTTACTTTTCCAGGCTTATTTTTCAAGGCTTCTTCTTCCAGATGGAGCAGTTTTAGTACGATTAAATATAAAAACGAACTTTCAATAATTTTTTCATCAAAATAAATTAAGATGCTTCCAATAATGGAATTAACGCTTACTGAGTGTATTCCTGATAATTGACGTATATTATTTAAAAATTCCTGTTCTAATTCTTCATTTTCCTTTAATACATCTGTTTGAAGTCTCAAACGTCCATTCTGGTAATGTTTTACTTGAATAACGCCATAAAAATTTTGTAACATAACCAACTCCTTAAATATTTTCATAAATTATTATATACCTTTTTATTTTAAATTTCAAGAATTTAATTAAATAAAATAAAACAGACTTTAAAACAATTTTATCAAAAAATAAGTGCATTTCTAACACCCTTATCCTAAAAAATTATTAAATTTAAAATTCATATTCTCCATTCCAAGTAATAAACAATTTAACAAGCTCTTCTGCTACTTTCTTGTTTCTTATATTAATGTCTTCAAAAGTCCAGTCAGTCTTATCTGCTGGGATTAGTTCACGTACATATTTAATTTTAGATTTTTCATAACTTGCTTTTTTCTTGTCAAAAAAGTTTTCTGAAGCTTTAATTGATAATTTTTTCTCGAAAGGAATCTTGTTCCCTATGTAGTTTATATATTCTTTAACTTGTTTATTTTCAATGCTTTCTGAAAAACGGTTGCTCCATTTTTGTGGTAAAATATACTCAACTTCCCATTTTTTAGGCAGTAATTCATCCTGATTGTTATACACAACCATTTTTAAAATCATACGTACTAGATTTTTGTTTGGTGTTTTTACTTTTTCCTGAAGCACAGAAATTGGAATATTTTTGAATGCAATTTTTGGTGAAATATTGTCGATTATATCTACATTTAATTTTAGAATATCAGATTTTACAGCTGAAACGCTTGGTGTTACAAGGTAATTTGCAGTCAATTCTAAAAACAGTTTTCGTAAAAATTTCAAGAAATATGTTTCGAAGTTTTCCTTATCACCGTGAGCCAAATAATACACAACAACAGGATATTTCCAAGATTCATTTGGATAGGCAGACAAAGTATCCAAAATCTTTATAATTTGTATATTTTCTGTCCAAGGTTTTTCATCAATTGATTCACGTCTGTTCATAACTACCCATAAATCCAAAATTTGATCCAAATGTTTCAATAAGTTTGATTTATAAAGCCGTGTAAATCCGCCTTTTGAATAAAAACGTCTAAGTCCAAGTGTAGTTGTTGCCATATCTTTTTCAGAAGCTCTTAGGTAAAACATATAATAATAAAACAATTGTTTTACATTTTCTTTAGCATAAATTGCCCGCTCACTCAAGTTTTTCCATTGTTTAATAAATAATTTTTTGTATTCTTTTTTTATTTTATTATACATTTTTGCCTTAAAAATATCTGCTTCAGAAAGAGGTAATCCTCTATCATTCAAAGTAGAAAATACGCTTAAAGCATCGTCTTGTGAATCTGTTTTTATTGGGAAAACAACAGCTCTGTTTAACGTGTAATAAATAAATTCCAGCATTAATGTCGGACTTAATTCACAAAGCTTATTAAATAGTTTTTGAAATAAAATGTAGTTTTTAGAATAATTATCAGTTGCTTTAGGATCAGCAATCCCGCTTTCCAAAATATTTTGTAAAATTTTATTTCCTTCATTGTCAATAACTCTGGAAGTAATCAAAACACTAGTATAATCAACTTCTCCAGTAAGTTTTGCCTGCTTCCACAAAGCTGGCTCAATTTGTCTTATAAAATTTTCCTGTTCTACAGTTTTGTTTTCATAAGAAGTTAATTTTGTGTAAATTGCTCGTAAAAGCAAAAATAATGAAGTTATTCTTTGCTGTCCATCGATAATTTCCTGTTCACCATCTTCATTTTCATAGGAAACAATACTTCCCAAAAAATATGTACCTTCTATTTCATTAGCTCTCTTAGCTTCATTTTCTGTAAATTCTAATAAATCATAAAATAACGTTTTAGTTTCATTTTCAGTCCAAGAATATGGTCTTTGATATTCAGGTATCAAAAATGTCTGATCTTTACCACTTTCTAGTAACTGCTTTATGCTTTGCTTATTAACTTGTATTGTTGCAACCATAACGCCTCCTATTTCGTTCTTTTTATAAATTATACACTATTTTTAGATTATTTTTCAACTATAATTTTTCCCATAGTAACATATAAAATGAAGTTTAAAGTTTTAGAAAGTGATTTTATCCTTGTTTAGTTTAATTTTGATTTTTAATATATTATTAAAATAAAAATTGACAGAAAAAATAAAAAATGTTAAAATACTACGAATCTTATACATATAATTAATATTTAAAAGTTGAACAAGGAGAGAGCATGCTATTTAAAGAAACAGAAAGATTTTTAAAAAGAATATTAAAGAAAAAATACAAATATACAAAAATGTTGTTAATAACATTTTTAATGACAGGTGGATTGGGAATGGCAGCGCCAATAACACCAAATGCGAATGGAGAATACATTGTAAATTCAGGTACAGGAGATGGAGAAATTTTAAATTTTTCTAATTCATACAATTCACATGGAGCATTTAGAATTAGTGAGGGTAAAAAATTTACTTTGAAAGGATACGGAGATATTGATGCGACAACGCAAGCGCCTTTATTTACACCTAGAACTGCAATAACAGTCACAAATTCAAATACAGAATTTGAGGCAACGGGTACAGGTGTAGGCGGGGATTCTGTTGAAATATCCATTCTTCCGTCAAAAGAAGCAATTTTATATACAGTAACAGATCCAATTACTGGTGTAAGTTCTAGTGCTATAAATCAAAAAGTAACTTTAAAAGATGTGTTTATATGGGCACCAAGAAATTCGACAGAATCTACTGTGAAAGTTGAAGCAAAAAATGGAAAGAGCATAAAAAATGCAGAACTTAATTTAATTGGTAGTAATGGTTTTAAATCACAAATTCATTCAAATAATAGTGGTTGGGTAGTTGAAGTTGAAGCTGATGAAACAAATGGAGTTTATTCAGAATTAACAGTTAATGGAATAGATGATGGTACTGAAGGTGATGGAGGAACGCAAATATTAGGTTTAATGACAAAACATGGAAAATCTGTTTTAAATGTAAATTTAATAGGTGGAGCATATTGGGGATTAAGTAAAAATAATTCAATTTCTGAACAAAGAGCAACACTTAACTCATTAAATATAGGTAGTAATTCCTTTATATCATTTGATGAAAATAATGTTACAGAAAGTGATGGAGTAACTTCAATTTATTATATAAAATTAACATCTGATGGAATTAATAATGATGGAACTCTAAATAACAGCGGGCTTATTCAATTAAAAAGTGATTCCAACAAAGATAGACTTACTATAGAAGGAAATTATCACGGAAATAACGGTACAATTGAAATGAATACTATTTGGAATGCTCCAGGAGATGAAAATGGAACAAATTCAGAATCAGATTTAGTTTACATTACGGGAAATGCGACAGGGACAACAAAGGTAGTACCAGTTTATATTGATGACACTCCAGAAGAAAATCAATTTGATAATTATATTCCAGGAAATGTACAACAATTATCACAACGTATAAACAGTGTACCAGTTGTAAAAGTAGCTGGAAATTCTACGCCAACTACATTTACTGGAACAGCGAGAACGGCTGGAGCTGCGGAGGCTCAACTTGCGAGCAGACAAGTTAATGGTATTTGGGAATACTACTGGACTATTGCACCTCTTGGAAGTTCTGGAGCCACTGCTGGAGTGATTGGTGGAGCTGGTACTGGTAGTTCAGGTTCGAGTCGTCCAATCTATATTATGGCACAGCCAGTGTCGGCCTATGTGTTAATGCCAAAAGTAAATATGGAAATGGGTTATTCTTCTGTTGGAACTTTATATGAAAGAAGAGGAGAAAATAAAATATTAGATTTAGAAAAGATGTCAGCTGATAAAGGACAGTTATGGACAAGAATTTACGGTAGTGGTATGAGCGAAAAAGGTAAGGAAAGATTTGAATACGAAAGTAATCTTTATGGAGTGCAGCTAGGGCATGACTTTAAAATAAATAAGGATAAAAATGGGAATAACCATTTATTAGGTGGTTATATTTCATATAATAGGGCAAGTGCAGATTTTTTTGACAGATACCGTGCTGAAAATGGAAGAATTTCTGATGATAGATATACAGGTAAAGGAAAAGCGGAAAGTATTTCATTAGGTATTACAAAAACAAAATATACAGAAAATGGCTCATATTATGATTTAGTGGGACAAATTTCATATTTACAAAATAAATATAAATCAAGAGATGACTTTAATGTAAAACAAAGAGGCTACGGATTGTTATTTTCAGGAGAAGCTGGAAAATCATTTGGAATTGGAAAAGCTGGGACATGGGCAATTGAACCACAAGCACAGTTAATATATCAATATTTGAACACAAAGTCATTTAATGATGGATTGAGAAAAGTCAGTCAGGATAATAGAAATGGATTACGTGGAAGAATAGGAATCAAACTTTCTTATAATGGAAATTCAGATGAGGGGCGAACAAATACATATTATGTTGTAGCAAATATTTGGCATGATTTTACAAAATATGAAAATAAATATACAAACATAGGTTTTGACAAAGTAACCGAAAAACTTGGTACAACTTGGGGAGAAATAGGGTTAGGAGCACAAGCACCATTAGGACAAAAAAGCAATTTATACATCGACACAAGATACGAACAGTCGTTTGGTAATTCAAGACGTTCTGGATTTAGAGGAACAATAGGATTTAAACATACTTTTTAATAAAAAAATTTAGTTGAGATTTAAAATAACTTATGTGATATGATTATTCCATAAAACTAACTAACATTTGGAGATAAAAAAAGAGAGTGTTGCACCACTCTCTTTTCTTTTTACAGAAATTTTTTAATTAAGTATCTCAATACTTCCAGTAAAATTAGTAAAAGAATTTTGATAGTTTCTTTTACTCTCATCTTTATTCACCTTTTAACATTCGGAGTTAATATATTATAACATAAATTTAATTGATTAAAATTATTTTTTAATAAATTAAGATAAACATTAAAAATAAAGATATAAAAAATTAATATTTTATTTATTTATTAATATAATTAAAATAAATAAATCCATCATTCATAACAGTCATCTTTGTAATGCTTCCGTTATCCAGCTTGAATCGCCAATAGCCGTCAAGATTATTGAATAAATAATAACTGATTAAGGATTGAATTACACCAGCATGAGCTACAACAAGTATTTTTTTATTTTTGCATTCATTCTTTATTTTATTAATTTTGGCGACACTTCGTTTTTGTAAATCAGAAAGGCTTTCCCCACCTTCTGCCTTAAAATTTCTCCAGTTATTTTTCATTTCATTAACATAATCTGGAAACTGTTCTTCGATCTCTTTGTAAGTTTTTCCTTCAAGTATTCCAAAATTTATTTCTCTTAGGTTTTCAGAAAAATGCTGTTTTATATCTTTGTCAATTTCTAAAAGTTCCAGACTTTCTCGGCATCGTTTTAAGTCGCTTGAAAATATTATGTCAATTTTTTCGTTCATTTTTTCGAGTTTCTTTTTCGTATTTTTTAACTGGTTTATTCCTGTTTGATTCAAACTAGGGTTCAAATGCCCATAATATAAATGTTTTTTGTTACAGTCTGTTTCCCCGTGCCTTATAAATAAAATTTCTGTCATTTCGCTTTTCCTTTCTTTTTTACTATTCTTACTTATCCTATTTTATTTATCGTAAAATGATTCCTAAAAATAAAACTAAAATCGAAGTCAGCTCAAGAGAAGCTCCCATTGTGTCACCAGTTATCCCTCCAATTTTTTTGCGTACGTTCAGCATAAACAGAATTATAAATAAAAGTGCAACAAATACAGTAACAGTACCTTTTGAGCCAATTATAAAAAATACTAGGATATTGGTTAAAACAAGTGAAAAAATTACTTCAAAAATTCCATTTTCAGAAATTATGGCATTGCTCATTCCAGATTTTCTGGCATAATCGGCAAGTCCAGTGTTTATAGAAGTTGAGAATCTTGCAATAATCGGGAAAATTATTAAATATTTAGGATTTATTGCTATAATTTCAGAGATAAGGGCTATTTTTGTAATGAAATATAAAATTAAAACTACAGCTCCATTTGTTCCAATTCTTGAATCTTTCATAATTTCTAGCATTCTTTCTTTCTTAGCATAACTGAAAAGACCGTCAAAAGTATCGCCAAGTCCATCAATGTGAATTATTCCAACAGTCATAATTTCCACAATTATTAAAATTACAGCGATTATTGTCTTGCCATAAAGAATGTTTTTTAAATACGTTGCAATTAAAAAGTTTGTACAATATAGAATTAATCCAATAATTAATCCAACTAGAGGGAAAAATTTGATGGACTTTCCTAGCTTTTTTTCGCTATAATCTACTTTTATCGGAATAGGAATACGAGTCATAAATTGGATTAAAATAATAAATTGTTCAAAAAAATTTTTTATGTATTTCATACAATTTTCTCCATTTTTGTTTTTAGATTTTTTATATTTTATCATTTTTATTGAAAAAAATCACGTTATTTTGATACTTTACAATGAAAAAAATATTATTCTGTAAATACCTTGTTTTTATATTTATTATGTGGTATTCTATTGTCAGAAAATAAAAAGTGAAAGGAGTATTAAAATGTGGTTTCCATTGTTTATAAATTTGGAAAATAAGAAAGTTCTAGTAATTGGAGGAGGAAAAGTTGCCGCTAAGAAAATTGAGAAAATTTTAGAATATGGAGCGGATATTACAGTCGTGACTGAAAATGTTATGGAAGAGAAATTGTTGAAGCTGGAAAATGTTAAGATTGAAAATAACCAAAAAATTGAAAATGATAAAGCCAAGATTGAAAAGCTTGTAAAAGGATATTTTTTGGTAATCGCAGCTACAGACAACGAGGAATTAAATGAAAATATAGCAAATGTTTGTGATTCGAATGGAATGCTTATTAACAATGTATCTTCAAAAATTAAGATGAATGCAATGTTTGGAGGAATTGTGAAAAATAGTGAGTTTCAAATTGCAATTTCTACAAGCGGAAAAAACTGCAAGCGTTCACGTGCCATGAAAAGTGAGATTCAAAAAGTTCTTGATAAAATAGAAAAATAAATATTTTAAATTTTAGAAATAATAAAATGAAAAAAGGTGAAGCAAAAATGTTTAAAAGACATAGAAAGTTACGAAAAAATGAAATAATAAGAAATCTTGTAAAAGATGTGTATGTTGCAAAGGAGGACTTGATTTATCCAATTTTTATTGAGGAAGGAGAAAATATCAAAAGTGAAATTCCTTCAATGCCAGGGATTTTTAGATATTCCATTGACAGACTTTCGGAAGAACTGGATGAATTAGTAAAATTAGGAATAAATTCGATTTTACTATTTGGGATTCCGAAAAATAAGGATGCTTGTGCTACAGAAGCATATAATGAGAATGGAGTTGTTCAGAATGCAGTCAGATTTATAAAGGAAAATTATCATAATTTTCTTGTAATCTGTGATATTTGCTGCTGCGAGTACACGAGTCACGGACATTGTGGAATACTTGATGAAAATGGCTACGTAAAAAATGATGAAACTTTGGAAGTTCTTGCAAAAACAGCACTTTCGTATGCAAAAGCAGGAGCAGATATTATGGCGCCTTCAGACATGATGGATGGACGTGTGGAAAAAATTGCTGAAGTTTTGGCTAAAAATAATTTTAAAAATATTCCGATAATGGCATATTCAGTAAAATATTCATCAGCATTTTATGGACCTTTTAGAGATGCTGCAGATTCAGCGCCTCAGTTTGGAGATAGAAAGTCTTATCAAATGAACTTTCAGTATTCAAAGGATTCAATAGATGAAGTCAGTGAAGACTTGCGACAGGGAGCAGACATTATAATCGTAAAGCCAGCAATGGCATATCTTGATATAATAAAAAAAGTAAATGATGCTTTTGAAGTGCCGATTGTGGCTTATAGTGTTTCTGGAGAGTATTCGATGGTAAAGGCGGCGGCTCAAAATGGATGGATTGATGAAATGAAAATAGTGATGGAGCAGATGTATGCGATGAAAAGAGCTGGAGCAAATGCCATTATTACATATTATGCGAAGGAAATTGCAAAATATTTGGAAAAATAAAAAATAAAAAAGAGAGAGTATAAAGTATGAAAATAGTTATAGCAGGAGCTGGTGTCGTTGGTGAATCACTTTGCAGCGAACTGTCAGAGGTGGGAAACGACGTAATCTTAATTGAAAAAGAGGAAAAAGTATTAAATAAACTTATGGAAAATTATGATATAACAGGAATGGTTGGAAATGGGGCTTCATACGAAACGCTGCTAGAAGCTGGTGCAGACAGTGCCGATATTTTTATTGCGGCTACAGAGTCCGATGAGTTAAATATAATTTCCTCAATTATTGCAAAAAAAATAGGAGCAAAATTTACGATAGCAAGGGTAAGAAATCCTGAGTACAGTTCAAATATGCAGTTTGTAAGAGAAAATTTGGGAATTTCACTTATGTTAAACCCTGAATTTGAATCAGCAAAAAATATTGCCAATAAACTGATGTTTCCAGTAGCATTAAGTGTGGAGAATTTTTTTGGACAGAAAGCAAATTTTATTTCAATAAGAGTCGAAAAACATAGCTTTTTGAACGGAACGCAGTTAAAATATCTGGAATTTGATTCACAAGACAAGATAATAATCTGTACTGTTAAGAGAGGTAACGAAATATTTATACCAAGTGGAGATTTTACAATTCTTGAAGGCGATATTATTTATATTGCTGGATCTATTGAGGCAGTACGTAAATTTTATGATAAAATTGAACAAAGCAATTTAAAAATAAAGTCAACAATAGTTATTGGAGGCGGGACAATTTCTCACTATTTGGTTAGAAAACTGCTGGAAAATAAAAATAAAGTTAAGGTTATTGAAAACGACAGAGAACGTGCTGAAAAATTGAGTGAAGCATATTCAAAAGCTATTGTAATACGGGGAGATGAAGCAGATCAGGAATTTTTGATTCAGGAAGGTATAAAAAATTATGATGCTGTTGTAATTATTACTGACAGCGATGAGGAAAATGCCGTTATTTCAATGTTTGTAAATTCTATAACAGATGCCAAATTGATTACAAAAATGAACAGGACTTTATTGCTTCCAATATTGGAAAGCAGCACAGGGACTTCAACAGTCGTACCTAAAAAAGTTATTTCTGATATGATAATAAGTGTTGTAAGATCAAGAACCGATATGCGAAGTTCTACAATGAGTTTATTATACAGACTTGAAAATAAAGTTGAACTTATTACTTTTGAAATTAATGAAAATAGTGCCGCTATTGATATTCCGTTAAAAGACTTGAAAATAAAAAAAGGAACATTGGTTGCAAGCATATTGAGAAATGGAAAAATGATTTTTCCAGGTGGAAATGATATGATAAAAAGTAATGACAGCGTGATGATAGTTTCGACAATTCCTTCAATAGAAGATTTTGACGATATACTTGAGCGAGTTTAAGGAGTAAAAATGAATAAAAAAATGATAGGTTACATAATCGGGAAAATACTTATACTTGAAGCTGGATTAATGGTTTTACCTCTAATTATAAGTTTTTTGTACAATGAAAGCATAAAATATAAAATTGCTTACGGCTCTGTAATACTTCTTCTTCTGGCAACTGGCTTTCTGCTTTCAGCAAAACTTCCTAAAGATCAGCGGATTCAAGGAAGAGAAGGTTATATAATTGTTTCACTTTCGTGGATTTTAATGTCTATGTTTGGAGCATTGCCGTTTGTATTCACAAAGGAAATACCGTCGTTTGTAGATGCCTTTTTTGAAATTGTGAGCGGTTTTACGACGACTGGTTCAAGTATAATAACTGATCTTAGTAAAATTAGCCAGTCCAATTTATTCTGGCGAAGTTTTACTCACTTTGTTGGAGGAATGGGAGTGTTAGTTCTGGCACTTGCAATTTTTCCCAGTTCTGCTACTTCAGTTCACGTAATGAAGGCAGAAGTTCCAGGTCCGACATTTGGAAAGTTAGTGTCCAAATTATCAACAACAGCCAGAATGCTTTATAAAATTTATATTGTAATGACAATTGCTGTAATAATTTTATTAATGTTTGGTGGGCTGGACTTGTTTGAATCTTCGCTTCTTGCATTTGGTACGGCTGGAACAGGTGGTTTCGGGGTAAGAAATGGGAGTATCTTACCATATAACAACCCTTATGTTGAAATTGTTTTAGGAATTGGAATGCTAGTTTTTGGAGTAAACTTTAATATTTATTATTTTATTTTAATTGGAAAAGTAAAAGATGTATTTAAAAATGAAGAATTAAAATATTATTTGTTAATAGTTTTTGGAGCAATCGCATTAATAGTTTTTAATATATATCAAACATATGGCTCAATCTGGAAGTGCATAAGAGATGTATTCTTCTCTGTTTCCTCGGTTATTACAACAACAGGATATTCCACAGCCGACTTCGGAAAATGGCCGTTATTTTCACAAGTTATCTTGTTGATACTAATGTTTTTTGGTGCATGTGCAGGCTCTACCGCTGGGGGACTGAAAATATCGAGAGTAGTGTTAATGGTAAAAATCTACTTTGCAGAAATAGTCCAAATGATAAGCCCAAATCGTGTAGTTACAGTAAAATATGATGATAAGGCAGTAAATGTGAAAATGCAAAAAAGCATCGCAGTATATTTTCTAGTATATGCTCTTGTTTTTGGAGGAATTTTACTAATAATTTCCTATTCAGTGGATGATTTTATGACAGCATTCAGTGCCGTTGCAGCCACATTCAACAATATCGGTCCAGGACTAGGAAAAGTAGGTCCAGCATTTAGCTTTGCTGAACTGAATAATTTTTCAAAAGTAATCCTAAGTTTTGGAATGTTGGCAGGAAGGCTGGAAATTTTTCCAATGTTAATATTATTTTCTCCAACAGCATGGAAATTAAAATAATTTATGATATAATGAAAATCATAATCAAAAAACAAAACAACGTTATTAATGTGTGTGGAAGTAGAATTTTTGGGATTCTGCTTCCTTTTTCGTTTTTTATTTTTTGCTTAACAAATATAAAAAAGAAAGTATAATTAAACATACCAAGTCCCCTATAAATCATTACTTGATTCTTGTAGGACTTTTAATTTATTTTGATAAACCTTGATTACTATGAAAACTAACTCACTAACACTCGCTTTAGAAAAAATTTATAAAATATATTTGTTATAAAGGTTTTGACGAAAGAAATACATAAATGTATTTAATCGTTTTTATTCACCAAAAATTACCTTACTTTGTTATACAAATATAAATTATAATGAGAAAGTGAAAAAAAACACTTGAGTTTTTTGATAAAATAGAGTATTATATAATTTATAAGGAATGTAACAAAATATATGCTTTATTTATAGGAGGAAAAATGGCAGTAGTTAAAGATTTGGAAAGTTTGAAGGCACTTATTCAAAGAGTTAGAAAAGCTCAGGAAGAATTTGCGACATTTGATCAGGAAAGAGTCGACAAGATTTTTAGAAAAGTGGCTCAAAAAATGAATGATGAAAGAATTACGCTGGCAAATTTGGCAGTGGCAGAAACTGGAATGGGAATTGTGGAAGATAAAGTTATAAAAAATCACTTTGCTTCTGAATATATTTACAATAAATACAAAGACGAAAAAACTTGTGGAGTGTTGGAAGACGACAGATCTTATGGAGTTAAAAAAATTGCAACTCCAATAGGAATTATCGCAGGTATTGTACCAACAACAAACCCGACTTCAACAGCAATGTTCAAAACATTAATATCATTGAAAACAAGAAATGCAATAATATTTTCACCACATCCAAGAGCGAAACAAGCAACAATTGAAACAGCTAAAATTGCATTGGAAACAGCAGTAAAATATGGAGCACCAAAGGATATAATTGGATGGATTGATGAACCAAGTGTGGAATTATCAAGAGAACTTATGGCAAGTGCTGATTTAATACTTGCGACAGGTGGACCAGGAATGGTTAAATCTGCTTATTCATCAGGAACTCCTGCGATTGGGGTTGGAGCTGGAAATACACCAGTTGTAATTGATAAATCAGCAGATATAAAAATGACTGCAAACTATATTTTAATGTCTAAAACATTTGATAATGGGGTAATTTGTGCGACAGAGCAGTCTGTAATTATAGATAAAGAAATTTATGATAAAGTTAGAAGCGAGTTTTTAAACAGAGGAGCTTATATTCTTAATGAAGAAGAATTAAACAAAGTAAGAGAAATATTGTTTATAAATGGAAACTTGAATGCTGATGTAGTTGGAAAAAGTGCATACGTTATTGCAGGTATGGCAGGATTTGAAATTCCAAAAAGTTCAAAAGTTTTAATTGGAGAAGTAGAATCTACTGCAACAGAAGAACCTTTTGCACACGAAAAATTATCTCCAGTGCTTGCAATGTATAAAGCAGAAGATTTTGAAGATGGACTTAAAAAAGCTGATGAATTAGTAAGACTTGGAGGATTAGGACATACATCTTCGTTATATATTAATTTAGCTGAAAAAGAAAAAATAGATAAATTTGGAAGATTGATGAAAACAGGACGTACACTAATCAATATGCCAGCATCACTTGGAGCAATCGGAGATGTATTTAACTTTAAATTAGAGCCATCATTAACACTTGGATGTGGTTCATGGGGAGGAAATTCTGTGTCAGAAAACGTAGGAGTAAAACATTTATTAAATGTAAAAACAATTGCAGAAAGAAGAGAAAATATGTTATGGTTCAAAGTTCCTGAAAAAATTTATTTCAAATACGGATCGCTTCCGACAGCTTTAGAAGAATTGAAAGGAAGTCACAAAAAAGCATTTATCGTAACGGATAAAGTATTGGCTGAATTAGGATATACAGAACATATTACAAAAGTACTTGATAGTATACATATCGATTATAGAATATTCTCAGAAGTAAAAGAGGATCCAACATTAAGTTCAGCTCAGGCTGGAGCAAAAGCAATGCTTGAATACAATCCTGATGTTGTTATTGCTCTTGGTGGAGGATCTGCAATGGATGCCGCTAAAATTATGTGGGTATTGTACGAACATCCAGAACTTCGATTTAGAGATTTGGCAATGAGATTTATGGATATTAGAAAGAGAATCATTGAATTTCCTGAAATGGGTAAAAAAGCGAAATTTATTGCAGTGGCAACATCAGCTGGAACTGGTTCGGAAGTAACGCCATTCTCAGTAATTACAGATGATGAAACTGGAATCAAATATCCTCTTGCAGATTATGCATTGACACCACACGTGGCAATTAATGACCCTGAACTTATGCTTACAATGCCAAAAGGGCTTACAGTAGCTTCTGGAATTGACGTATTTACACATGCTCTTGAGGCTTATGTTTCAGTTATGGCAACAGAATACACAAAACCTTATTCAAAAGAAGCAGCTAGGCTTGTATTTAAATACTTACCAGAATCAGTAGAATTAGGTTCAAAAGCAATTAAAGCAAAAGAAAAAATGGCAAATGCTTCATGTCTTGCAGGAATGGCTTTCGCAAATGCATTCTTAGGAATAAACCACTCACTTGCACACAAACTTGGAGGAAAATTCCACGTGCCACACGGTATCGCAAATGCTATGCTTCTTGAAGAAGTTATCCGTTTCAATGCAGCTGAGGCTCCAACAAAGATGGGATTATTCCCTCAATATAGATATCCTGATGCAATGCAAAGATACGCTGAAATGAACGATTATCTAGGATTTGGCGGAAATACTAAAGAAGAAAAAGTAGAAAATTTAATTAAAGGAATTAATGAATTAAATAGAAAAATAGGAATTCCAGCAAGTATTAAAGAATGGGGAGTGCCTGAAAAAGACTTCTTGGAAGCTGTAGATGAAATGTCACTAGATGCTTTCGATGACCAATGTACTCCAGCTAACCCAAGATATCCGCTAATGGAAGAATTAAGAGAAATTTACTTGAAGGCTTACTACGGAAAAGAATGGGAAAATGAAAAAGAAAGAGTAGCAAAAATTTTAGGATTCTAATTAAAACAATAATAACTTAAAAATAAAGGATTGTCTTATAAATTTGAGATAGTCTTTTTTTATAAAATTTATTTAATTCATGTAACAAACATTACACTTTTTCTTTGTTATTTTATGTTATAATTTTTCATACTGGACAATTTTACAAAACTTATTAAAAAGAGTCAGAAAATATTTTAATTTTCACATAAGACTCTTTTTAATATTTTAAATTTTATTTAATTTAAGGAGAAAATTAATATGTTTAGTTTAGACGATACACTTTATGAAATTATAAATAAATATCCTGAAGCTTTGGATTTTTTTATTGCAAATGGATTTGAACAGTTAAAAAATAAGCAGATGCTTGAGGTTATGGGGAAAAATATTACTTTGAAAATGGCTCTTATGTCAAAAAAACTTAATCAGGAACTGTTTATTGAAAAACTGGAAACATTTTTAAAAAAAGATGCAGATATTGATGTTTCGCTAGATGAGAGCAAAGCTGATGAAAATAGTGACTTAATAATTGAAGGAGTTCTGCCTTGCCCTATTAGAATACCACTTTTAGAAGGTATAAAAGACTGGGTAAACGAACAGAACGAGAAAAACGATTATACTATTTCATATACCTTAAAATCAGCAAATTTAGGGCTTGACTGGGTTGTAGAAAAAGTTAAGACAGGTAATCCTGATAAAGTTTCGGATGTGCTTCTTTCGGCTGGATTTGAACTATTTTTTGATAAGAATTTGATGGGACAGTACATGGAAAATGGTATTTTTGAAACACACCTTGAAAATATGAATAAAGATTTTTGCAACGAAACTATTGACTTGCGGGATCCTAAAAAGCGTTACGCAATAATGGGAGTCGTGCCAGCAATATTTTTAGTAAACAAGACTTCTTTAGGAGATCGAAAAGCACCGGAAACTTGGGCAGGCTTATTAAATGAAGAATTTGAAGATTCAGTTGCATTGCCAATGGCTGATTTAGACTTGTTTAATGCCCTTCTTGCAAATCTTTACAAAGATTTTGGAATGGACGGGATACATAAATTGGCACGTTCATACAAAAAGAGCTTGCACCCTGCTCAAATGGTAAAAGCCAGAACTCGAACACCAGAAGCCCCTGCTGTCAGCATTATTCCATACTTTTTTTCACAAATGATTGATGGATCAGGAGATTTGGAGGCTGTATGGCCAAAAGATGGAGCTTTGCTAAGTCCGATATTTATGATTACAAAAAAATCTAAGGCAGATAAAATCAAGCCATTTATGGACTTATTTATGTCAAATGAAATTGGAACAATTTTTTCTGCAAACGGAAAATTCCCATCAACAAATCCAAATGTGGATAACCATTTAGAAGAACATCAGAATTTCAAATGGATTGGCTGGGATTACATCTATAGCCATGATATTGGGAAAATTATTCGTGAATGTGAAGAAGAATTTAATAATGATGTACAAAAAAGTTTTACAGAATAATTTTTAAATAAAAAAAGGAGAAAAATTATGAATTTGATAATATTTTCAGGCCCACCATCATCAGGAAAAACAAGTGTTATTCTAAAAACAGTAGAAGCCTTAAAATCACAAGGAATGTCAGTTGGAGTAGTCAAATTCGACTGCCTTTACACAGATGATGACAAATTATACGCAAAAGCAGGAATCCCAGTAAAAAAAGGAATTTCAGGAGCTTTATGCCCAGACCATTTCTTCGTATCAAATATCGAGGAAGTTGTGCAATGGGGAAACAGTCTTGGACTTTCAATATTAATTACAGAATCAGCAGGACTTTGCAACAGATGTTCGCCATATATCAAGGACATCAAGGGAGTCTGTGTAATCGATAATTTATCAGGAATTAATACACCTAAAAAGATTGGACCATTATTAAAAGCCGCTGATATTGTGATTATTACAAAAGGGGACATTGTTTCACAAGCTGAACGTGAAGTTTTTGCCTCACGTGTGAACTCTGTAAATCCAAAAGCTGTAACAATGCACGTTAACGGGCTTACTGGACAGGGAGCATACGAATTAAGTACACTTCTTTATGAAAAAGAACTGGAAATAGACAGCGTTCAGGGAATGGAACTTAGATTTCCAATGCCATCAGCACTTTGCTCTTACTGCTTAGGAGAAAAGAGAATCGGTGAAAAATACCAGATGGGTAATGTCCGAAAAATGAATTTACAGCAATAAAAAAATAGATAAAAATAATAAAAAAGGAAAAAATATGAAAAATAACGATTTAATAAATAAATTGACTATTAGTGAACTTAGCAATAAATATCCCTTTGCAGAAAACTTTTTTACTGAAAACCACTTGCCTGTGGAAACTTTTCAGAATAAGACATTTCACGAGTTTATCGTAACTTTTGCAGAAGATAAAATTGAGGACTTTGCACTGGATGTGGAAAAAATTGAGGAAAGTCTTGTTGACTACATTGAGCAGATGAAACTTTTTTTGGGAATGGAAGAGGAAAATTCGATTGATATGCTTACAATTGTCGCTGGGCAAGATAAATCTGGGAATAAAGAGGGATTTGAGCGGCTTGATATTCATAAATCAGAAATTATTTCCATTGTAGGGCCTACAGGCTCTGGAAAATCAAGACTTCTTGCCGACATCGAATGGACTGCCCAGAAAGACACTCCAACACAGCGTCAAATACTTATAAACGGTGAACTTCCAGACAAAAAATGGCGTTATTCCTCAAACAACAAATTAGTCGCACAACTATCACAAAACATGAATTTTGTTATGGATTTATCAGTAAAGGAATTTCTAGAACTGCACGCTCAAAGCCGAATGATTGAAAATATTGACGAAACTGTGGAAAAAATCATTACCGCTGCAAACAATCTAGCTGGAGAGCAATTTGACTTAACTACTGCAATCACAGCCCTAAGTGGTGGACAATCCCGTGCTTTAATGATTGCCGACACAGCCATTTTAAGCTCATCTCCAATTGTCCTAATTGACGAAATTGAAAATGCAGGAATTGACAGGAAAAAAGCCTTGGAATTACTTGTTTCATCAGACAAAATCGTATTAATGGCAACACACGACCCAACATTGGCACTAATAGCAGACAAACGAATTATAATAAAAAATGGTGGAATCAGTAAAATTATTACAACAAGCCCTGAAGAAAAGAAAATTTTGAAAAAACTGGATGAAATGGATGATATTATTCAAAAAATGAGAAGTGATTTGAGAAAAGGGGAAATTTTAAAAAGTGATTTTTAATCAAGAAATTTGTTTTTAAAAATTAATAATAAAAGTAAATTAGGGAGAAATATTCAGAATTTGTTTATTTTCTCCCTTTTTAGATAGAGAGTAGAGTGAACTGGAACAACTGGAGAATTTGAAAAATTGAAACTATTTTTGCTGTTTTTTAAAAAAATTAATTTAAGAAATTAAATAAATATTTTTTGAAATTTATTGGGGTAAAAAGTTGTTTTAAAAATTCAAATTATATGTAATTATATTTTAAATTAATCCCATTAATGGCTTAAATATATTATTCATTTCTACAAATTCTTCATAAGTAATATCTGCCTTGTCATTAAAAATAATGTATATACCCTTTTCAAGTAACAGGACTCCCTTCGCTTTATTCTTAAGTTTTATCAAAAGCTCTTCCTTAGGTATTTTTATTAGCTTACTGTAACTCTCTTCATTGAAGTACATCACTGGAGATAATGTAAATAATACATCTCCCAGCATTCCTATGTTACAATTTTTCTCCTTCAGTTTTAAAAATTCAGGATTTATACTTTCTCCATAAGTTCTTGTTTCCGGAGTTCTTCCTTCCTCATAAGCACCATTATAAGCTACATATAAATCAGCAACATAAGGATCAAAAACATTTATCACCTTTGGAAGATCTTCATATATTATTTTTTTATAGTCTATCAACTTGTATGTTGTCTTAAATTCATAATGTAACTTATCCCAACATGCCGATAACATCCTTTCATCTCTCCAATCATATGAACCTTCTATTGAAACTCCTTTAGTTTTAACATTTTTAGCATCATAAAAACATATTAATTCTGTCCCAAAGTCAGGTGTTTCTGGAATTTTACTATCTTTCAATCCTAAAGGAGCTTCCAGTTTCGACAGTCCTTCCATAACTTTTTTATGCCTTTCTTCCATCGTTTCATTTACATCTACTTTTCTGTATATTCTGATAGTTCTTTCTTTATTTTCCATAAATTTAAATATCCTTTCAATTTCATTTTTCTGGTCTAACTCTGATTTCATCTATTATATTTTGATATCCTGAATTTCTATCCAGCCAGTCAGTAAATTTGGTTTTTGCCTCTTCCTTTGGAAATTCATATATTACTTTAATTTCTGGATTTTGATTTTTAGCTTCATTTAGTCTATCAAATGTTTTTATCGAATTTTTTCTTTATTTCTTCTTCAGAAACATTGAATTGAATATCAGTATTGTCTTTTTTTATATAAAAATACCCTAAACATCTTTTCTTCTTTAAGTTTTTTATTCTTTCAACATTATTTATTATTTTCATAACCAGTATTATTTTACGTCTTGATTCGAATAGATCTGTTAATTCTAAAAATTAAATACATAACCACAAAAATAACAACTGTAACATTTATCGCAAATAAATTAACAACACTAATTTTTCTTAATAATAAACTGGAAATAAATAATGTTCCGAATGAGAAAATCCTTGAAAAAAAAGACTTCATAGAAGTTATTGCACTTATTTTTTCTTTTGACAGGATTTTATTAAAGTGAAATTCAAAATAATAGTTAATTATAAAAAAAATTGTACACAATATTAAATATATTCCTGTAAATATAAGGTTATTTTTTAAAATTATTATATTTATTGTCAATAAAAATATTAAAATTAGGAGTAAATATAACTTTTTTGCAGTTATCATTAAAATATTCGTATTATATGCGATAATCACAATTATTTGAAACAGTACATACATAACAAAAAAATTCTTTTCTCCAATTCCTTTATCTAAAAAAAGTTTTTGCCATAACTGAAAATGGCTTTGGATAAAAATTTGTATAATTCCAAAGAATATAAAATAATATTTCATTACTCTTTTTTCTTTCAATTCAGAAATGCACTCGGCTATATGCCTTTTAAAAATTTGAAAGTTTATATTTTCATTTGCTTTTTTATTCTCATCGGAAAAAAATAAAGTTGTTAGAAATATATTGAGAAGTATCAAAGTAATAGAAATAAAATAAATATTTACACCTATCTTAAAATAAAGTAAAAATCCTATTCCTGAACCTAAAATAGAAGAAAAAGTCGAAATTTGCTTTTGATATTTTAAGAATTTTTGCAATCCAGTTTCATTATTTTTCAAACTATTTATTAAAACTACATCAATTGTTCCAGTTTCCAGTGCATTTGCTCCCCCATATATTACATATGCCACCGATAACCAAAATAGGCTTTTGGAAAAAATAATCAGAAAAAACGTTATAACCAAGGTAACTAATGATAAAATATAAACTTTTTTCCTTGAATATAAATCCGACATTACTCCGCTTGGAATCTCAAAAATAATCATTGAAAGGTTAAAAAAAGACTGCATTAGCACAATCTGCGACATTAACAAGCCTTTTTTCAGAAAAAGTACAGTCAGAATGGAATGTGGCATTGTGGAAGCTAAAAATAGTAAAAAGGTGCTAATATAGTAAACTTTGGTATTTTTATCTATAAGATTCATTATTTTTACCACCTTTCCAATCCCTTTTATCATTTAATAATTCTTTCCGATTTCCTGTATTTCTGATTTTTACTATTAGGTTTGTCGGGAATCGTCCTTTCAATCAATTTTGCCTCTAAGGCAGGATTTAAATAGTCTCCTTAAACATTATAATAAACACCGCAACCAGTAAAATACAGCAAGCAAGCAACGCTCCTATACCATATATTTTCACTAAAACTACACAAAGCATTGCCCCAATAAAGAAAAATCCATCTAATCCTAAATATATCCAGAAATTTTGTAAATACGACTTGTTTTCTGTATTTATATATTTAAATAAGTTCTCCATTCCGCTTCGTAAATTCCCAGTGCACATTGTTGTCGCTCCTGCCAGTCCCCTAATTTTTCTAAATCCTTGATATTGAATTGCGGCAATAAACGACATAATCATATTTACAACAATATTCCAATTTCCACTTGGAATGAATGAAATAAAAAACATTATTATAACTTGATAAAATATAACAATTTGCTGCCATCTAAAAATTCTATGTTTTTCAAATTTTACTCTAATAAATTCAGTAAATAATATTCCAAATGTGAAAACCAGAATAGGCATAAAATAATTAAAGGCTTTTCCAAAATCTCCCCTTTGTAAATTTATAGCAAGATAAACAACATTTCCTGTCTGTGCATTAGCAAGTACCTTTCCACGTGTAACAAAAGTATATGCGTCCATAAATCCTCCAACCATGCACAGCATCATTCCTAATCTAAATGTCTCTGGCGGATACTCCTCTCCATTAAAAAAAATCTTTTTTATTCTTTTACCCATTTTAAAAAACTTCACTCCTTTTTTATTTTTTTGAACCTCACATTTTTTATTCAATGATTTATTAAGAAAGTTATTTTTCTAAAATATCAAATTTATAGCCAACTCCCCAAATTGTCTTAATATTCCATTTCTCATGCTTATAATTGTCAAGCTTTGCACGAAGTCTTTTTATATGCGTATCGACAGTACGGCTTTCTCCAAAATAATCAAATCCCCATATTAAGTCCAACAAATTTTCTCTTGTAAAAACTTTGTTCTGATTTGTTGCAAGAGTCCATAAAATTTCTATTTCTTTCTTAGTCAACGAAATTATTTCATCGTTTATCTTTACCGTAAAATTATTCAAATCAATCTCAAGATTATCAAATGTAAAAATTTTTGTACTTTCATCATTTTTAGGTGTTATTCTACGTAAAATTGCATTTATTCTTGCAATTATCTCTCCAGGCGAGAAAGGTTTTACTATATAGTCATCTGCCCCTATTTCCAGTCCCATTATTTTTTCATAATCTTCTCCACGTGCTGTAATCATTATAATTGGAACATTTGAAAAAGTACGCACTTGCCTGCATACATCAAAACCATCTTTTTTTGGCATCATTACATCCAAAAGTATTATATCAAACTCATTTTCTTCAATTTCCTTTAATGCCGTTTCCCCATCAAAAACAGTACTTACAGTAAAATTATTTTTTTTACAGTATTCTGACAGTATAGAAACAATTTGTTTATTATCGTCTGCGATTAATACTTTATACATATTATCCTCACTTTTTATTTTTATTCTTATAAAATTTTATCATAATTTCTTTGAAATACAAACATTAAATTTTATTTGACAAAATAATTTTTTATGGTATAATGTAATCAAGAAATATTTGTAATCATTTCAAATTAAAAACAATAATATTATTAAATTAGGAGGAAGTTATGTCGTTAATAGGAAAAAAAATTGAAAATTTTACAGCTCAAGCTTATCAAAACGAAGAATTTAAAGAAGTGAGCTTTGAAAAGGATATGTTAGGAAAATGGAATGTTTTCGTATTTTATCCAGCTGACTTTACATTTGTGTGTCCAACTGAATTGGAAGATTTAGAAGACCATAGAGAAGAATTGGAAAAATTAGGATTTAATGTTTATTCAGTAAGTACTGATACTCACTTTACTCACAAAGCATGGCACGATCACTCAGAAGCAATCGGAAAAGTTAAATATGCAATGATTGGAGATCCTACAAAAGCTATTTCAAGAGAATTTGAAGTATTAAACGAAGAAAGTGGACTTGCATTCAGAGGAACATTTATCGTAAATCCTGAAGGGAAAATCGTTGCTTATGAAGTAAATGACGAAGGAATCGGAAGAGATGCATCAGAATTAGTAAGAAGAGCAAAAGCTGCAAAATTCGTAGCTGATAACCCAGGATTAGTTTGTCCAGCAAAATGGAAAGAAGGAGAAGCTACTTTAAAACCAGGATTAGATTTAGTAGGTAAAATTTAATAATTTTAAACTTAATAAATTAAAAGGAGGTAAAATGGCTTTATTAGATAGTAATATTGTAGAACAGTTAAAAGGTTATTTTGATAAAATTAATGGAAATATTGAATTAGTTGCATTTTTGAATGATAGTGAAAAATCAGCTGAATTAGATAGCTTCTTACAAGAAGTTGATGCAATTTCTGGAAAAGTAAACTATGTAAAAAAATCATTTGACAATGATAAGGCTGACTTAGAAAAAGCAAACCTTACTCGTCCAACATCTTTTACAATTTTAAAAGATGGGGAAAATACTGGAATTAATTTTTCAGGTATTCCTGGAGGACATGAATTTAACAGCTTTATTCTAGCAGTTTTGGGACTTGCAGGACTTGGGAAAAAACTGGAAGGAGAGCAGCTTTCAAAAGTTGAATCAGTTAATAAGCCTGTAAACATTGAAACATTTATTTCATTATCATGTACACATTGTCCAGATGTAGTTCAAGCTTTAAACCTAATTTCAACAAATAATAAAAATATTACAACAACAATGGTAGACAGTGCAGTATTTTTTGAAGAAGCAAAAGAAAAAGATATTCAGGCAGTACCAGTTGTATTTATAAATGGAGAACAAAAATCAGTTGGTGCAAAAACTATTGAAGAATTAATAACGCTTGTTGCCAACGCATAATTATGCAAAATATAAAAACAAAATAAAGAAACTTGATTTATCTAAAAATTTGGGAGAAAAAATTAAACTTGTATAAAAAGTGGCTGTCTCATAATACTAATTTTATGAAACAGTCTCTTTTTTTTGACAAAAAAATTCTTGAAATTAGATTGAAAAAATGATATGATTAAATATAATGAATTTTATAAAATTTGTTAAAATAAAGGCTTTCATAAATAATAAAAGCATAGTTTTTTAAAATTAAATTAAATTTATTATTTTTAAAAGTTAAAGAATAAAAATTTTTAAAATGTAAATAATTGGATTTAGGAGATGATTTGAGTTTATTTATATTAAAAATAATTGGATTAATCACGATGTTTGTAGATCATTATCAGGTTATGATTGGTGGAAGTGAGATTCTGAGAGTTATTGGAAGGCTTTCCTTTCCAATATTTGCTTTTACGTTGAATGAAGGGTATGTACATACTCGGAATTTGAAAAAGTATTTGCTGCGATTATTTTGCTTTGCGGTAGTTATTCAGGGTCTTTTTATTTTATGTGCAGATGGTAGGGATATAAATATATTTTTTACATTATTTTTGGGACTTTTTACAATTTGTATTTTAAATTTAAAAAAGAGCTGGATAAAAGAACCATTTATGAAAATTATAAAAGCTATTTTAATCATATTTATATTGTATTTTTCTCAGAAAATTAATCTTGATTATGGTGCGTATGGAATTCTATTAATAATGATTTTTAATATTTTTAGGAATAATAATCTTAAAATATTAATCAGTTTTCTCACTTTAAATATTTTTAATTTGGTTTTTCCAAATGTTTTTCAAATTGTTCATACACAGATTTTTTCATTAATTTCATTAATTTTTATTTTTTTGTATAATGGGGAAAAAGGAAGAAACATAAAATACTTTTTTTATTTATTTTATCCAATACATTTTTTTATTTTAGGGATAATAAAGTTTTTTTAGAAAAAATAATTTTATAAGTTTTTGGAGAGGTAAAATGACAAAAAAGGAAAGATTGAAAAAAGTATTCCCAATATTAGAAAAAAAATTTGGTGTTCCAAAAGCTGCTTTGGAATTTGAAACTCCTTATCAACTAATGGTTGCAGTAATTTTGTCAGCTCAGTGTACTGATGCACGAGTAAACATTGTTACAAAGGAACTATTTAAAGTTGTAAGAGAGCCAAAAGACATAAGAGAAATGAATTTGGGAACGCTGGAAAAATATATAAAATCAACTGGATTTTATAAAAATAAGGCAAAAAATATAAAATTAAATGCTGAAATGATGTTGGAAAAATATAACGATGTGATTCCAAAAGAACTGGAAAAATTAATAAAGTTACCAGGTGTAGGGAGAAAAACAGCAAATGTAGTTTTAGGGGAACTGTGGAATATTCGAGAAGGAATTGTTGTAGATACTCATGTTAAAAGATTGTCAAATCTCATAGGATTTGTAAAAAGTGACAATCCTGAAATTATTGAGCGGGAATTAATGAAGCTACTTCCTAAAAAACATTGGTTTGTATATTCACATTATATGATTTTACATGGACGTGATAAATGCGTTGCTAGAAGACCTAAGTGTGATATATGTGAAATTCGAGATTATTGTAAATATAATTTAGATAATTTGAAAAATAGCAAAGTTGGTAATTAAGAAATTAATCATAGAAAAAATTTTTAGATTGTTAGATAATTGAATAATTTTTAAAAAAATATAGATAGAAAGGAAAAGAATGTATAAGAAAGTAAAAAGAGTTTTGGTTTTGGGAGTATTAGCGTTATTTGCAGCTTTAGTTTATGCGGAAGGAGAGCAAGAAACAGGTACAGTGTCTCCAAAAGAAAGTAATGTTACTGTTAGAGAAGAAAAGTCTAAAAGTTCAACAAGCTCAACTGCAAAAGAAAATACAGGATCTAATGAAATTGAGCAGGCAACAAAACGGGGAAATGAAAAGCATTCTAGACATAGTAAAAAGAAAAACCATACATTACAGTCTGAAGAAATTGGTGAAAATTTTGAGAATCAAACAGGTTCAAAAAATAATAAAGAAAAAGAAAATGATAAAAATAAGACAGCTAAAAAAGATGATAAAACAGTACCAAAGAAAAAACTTGTGCAGGCAATAGAACATGAGCATGAAGGAGTTTCGCACTATTATGGTGAAGTTATAAAATTTATTGCAACGACAGATGGAAATGTTTTGAAGGAAAAAATGTCAAGACAAAAACATCCCATTGCGTCACTTACAAAAGTTATGAATATTCTTGTAGCACTTGATCAAGTTGATAGAGGTAACGCAAAATTAGATGATAAAGTATGTTTTACACCACAAATAGTAAATATGGGAGGAAGCTGGTTAAATGCTAAAGCTGGAGATTGTTATACATTAAAAGACTTGCTTCGTGCAGAAATTATCTATTCAGCAAATAATGCTGCATATTTGGTGGCACATCATATTTCAAAAGGGAATCTTGATAATTTCGTAAAATTAATGAATGATAAAGCAAGAGAGCTTGGAATGAATGATACACGTTATTATACTCCAGCAGGATTGCCGACTTCGATGACTAATAAAAATATGGATATTTCAACAGCTTATGACATGTATTTGCTTGGAAGAAGAGCTGTAAGAGATGAAAGATTAAGAGCATGGATGAAAGAATCTGAACTTGTATTGCAAAATTCAGAAGGAGAAGATGTAGTCTATAACAATAGAAATCATTTACTTGATAAATTTGGAATTTATGGATTGAAAACAGGATTTCATGCACAAGCTGGGTATAATATGATTGTTTCGAGTAAAATTGGTAATTTGGAAATTATATCAGTTACACTTGGAAACAAAACTGATGATGCAAGAACCGAAGATCAAAAGCAAGAATTTACAAAGCTAGAAGGACGTATGATACCAGTTTACAAAGAAGGACAAGAAATCGGAAGCAAATTTAAAATTAAAAATGCAGAAAAAAAAGAAATAAAAGGTATTTTATCGAGTAATGTGTATCAACTTGATAATACAAATTATAAATTTAAAATAAAAGATTTAGAAGTTACCGCTGAAAAAGAAGGGATTGCCAAAGGCGATGTAATTGGGAAGCTTGAAGTGTTATCAAATGATGATAAAGTTGTGGGAACAGTTGATATTGTAGCACAAAATGATTATAAACAATTATCATTATTTGGAAAAATATTGAGATTTATAACTTTTGGATTAGCATAAAAATTTTAAAAATAAAAGTTGAGCTGTTTAGAAAATTAAATGGCTCATTTTTTGTTTATCTGATAAATATAATGTAATTTAAATAAAAATATGGTAAAATATATTTAAACTTATTTAAAATTGAACTAATAAAAATTGAATAAATTTAATACTAAAAAAGTATAGTTTTAAGTTTAGTTTTAAAAGAGTATTACTACGATTTTATAAAATTATTGAAAAAAGGAGAAATATATTTATGAAAATATTGGGAGTGATACCAGCAAGATATGCGTCCAGCAGGTTTGAAGGGAAACCGCTTAAGGATATTTGCGGGCATACTATGATTGAATGGGTTTACAAAAGAGCAAAAAATGCGGATATTGATGAGATTGTTGTCGCTACAGATGATGAGAGGATTTTTAAGGTTGTAGAAAAGTTTGGAGGAAATGTGGTTATGACAGCTGAAAATCATCAGAATGGAACTTCCAGAATAATAGAAGTTATAAACAAAAGTGAGTATGAAAATTATGATTTTATTATAAATATTCAGGGAGATGAGCCGTTAATTGACATTGAGTCAATAAATATTTTAGCAAATAATTACAGAAATGAAAAATCAGAAATTGTTACATTAAAGCAGGAAATGAAATCTCAAAATGAAATTGAAAATCCAAATCATGTAAAAGTTATTACAGACTTTGATGATAATGCCATTTATTTTAGCCGTTCAGTAATTCCTTATGAGCGTGATAAGAATAATAGCCAAAATATTAAATATTTTAAACATGTTGGAATTTATGGATATACAGCGAAATTTTTAAATGAACTGAAAAATTTAAAGGAAGGTGTTTTGGAAAAGATAGAATCGCTTGAACAGCTTAGATTTATTGAAAATGGATATAAAATAAAAGTTTTAGAAACTAAGTCGCAGGTAATAGGAGTGGATACACAAGAGGATTTGAAAGAAGCTGTTAAATTTATAACTGAAAATGGAATAACATTAAAATAAATAAAATATTGTAAAAAGGAGGAAATTATGGAAAACGGAGTAATGATACAGTACTTTGAATGGAATTTGCCGAATGATGGGAAACATTGGCAAAGATTAAAGGATGATGCAAAACATCTAAGCGAAATTGGTGTAAGCGGAGTGTGGATTCCGCCAGCATATAAAGGAACTTCACAATTTGATGTGGGATATGGTGCCTATGATTTATGGGACTTAGGTGAATTTGACCAGAAAGGAACTGTCAGAACGAAATACGGGACAAAGCAGGAACTGATTGAAGCAATAGAAGAACTTCATAAATACAATATAAATGTATATTTGGACGCTGTTTTGAATCATAAGGGCGGAGCTGATGAAACAGAGAATTTTTTGGCGATAGAAGTTGACCCTGAAGACAGAACTGTGGAAATAACCGAGCCTTTTGAAATAGAAGGATGGACAAAGTTTACTTTTCCTGGAAGAAATGATAAATATTCTGCATTCAAGTGGAATTATAATCTTTTTGATGGTGTGGATTTTGATAACAAAACTGGTAAAACAGCAATTTATAAAATTGTTGGTGAAAATAAGGACTGGGATGAGGGAGTTGACTCTGAACTTGGAAATTATGACTATTTGATGAATGCCGATATTGACTTTTCACATCCTGAAGTGCGTGAAGAAGTAATCCGATGGGGTAAATGGGTTGTAAATGAGTTAAAAATTGATGGATTCAGAATGGATGCCGTAAAACATATAAAAGATGAGTTTATAGCTGAATTTTTGACACAAGTAAGAGCAGCTTATGGCGAAGAATTTTATTCTGTTGGAGAATACTGGCGAAATGATTTGGAAAAGTTGAAGGAATATCTGGATAATGTTGGTTATAAAACTGATTTATTCGATGTTGGGCTTCATTTTAATATGTATGATGCATCTAAAAAGAAAAAGGATTATGATTTAAGAGAAATTTTTGAACATACGATAGTGGCAACAAATCCGATGGCAGCTGTAACATTTGTAGATAATCATGATTCACAAAAGGGAAGTGCTTTAGAATCACAAGTTGACAGCTGGTTTATTCCTCATTCGCATGCTATAATATTATTATCAAAAGATGGCTATCCATGCCTGTTTTATGGCGATTACTACGGAGTGGGAGGAGAAAAAAGCCCGCATCAATGGATAATTGACAAACTTCTGGAAGTACGAAGAATCCATGCTTATGGAGAACAAATAAATCATCTGGATAATCCAAATGTAATTGCAATTCAAAGAACAGGAAGAGATGAGTGGACGGGCTGTGTAGCCGTACTTTCAAATTCTGAAGAGGAAGAAGAAATACAAATTGAGCTTGGAAAAGAGCGAGCTGGACAAGTTTGGCAGGAAGTTACAGGTAGTGGATATGAAGACATTGTAATAGATGAGGAAGGAAATGCTAACTTTAAAGTTGAAAGTGAAAAAATTTCTGTTTGGATACAGAAAAGTTAAGACTAAAATACTAAAACTATTTATTATTGTCAAAGAAATAAATAAATTTAAAAAGTTAAAATATATTAAATCTTTTTAGGTTAATTTAAATAAAAAACCAGATTGAGAGGTAAGACAAATGAGAAAAATTAAAATTATAGGAGCAATAATTGCGTTAATGATGAGTTTGAGTTCTTGTACAGCAGTAGCATTGGGAGCAGGAGCAGTTGCTGGAGGATATACTTGCTTGAATACAAATCTTTGTAATAAATTGAAAAAATAATTTAAGGTTGTAAGGGCATGTTTAATGCCCTTACGTTAAAAAATGAGCTACATAGAAATGTTTAAACAGGAGAATAGGAAAAAATGAGAAATAGTAATACAAGAGAAGAAATTTTAGACAATATACAGAGGATAGTTGTGAAAGTTGGAACTTCTACACTTACAACAGAGGATGGTCATCTAGATATTGAAAAGATAAAGAAAATTGTACTAGAACTAAGTAATTTACAAGATAAAGGGTATGATGTAATACTTGTGACTTCTGGTGCAGTTGGAGCTGGAATGGGACTTCTTAATATAAGCGAAAAGCCTAAAACTTTGGCAGAAAAGCAGATGCTGTCAGCAGTTGGGCAAGTTTCACTTATGCAAATTTATCAAACTCTTTTTAAAGAGCATAATAAGATAATCGGACAATTATTGTTGACAAAAGAGGAATTTTCCAATAGAAAAAGATACTTGAATATGAGAAATGTTTGTAATGCTTTTTTGAAAAGGAAAATTATACCAATTATAAATGAAAATGATGCAATTGTGTCTAATGCATTGAAAATAAAGGTTGGGGACAATGATACAATGTCAGCGCTTGTTTCGGGATTAATTGATGCTGATTTACTTATAATTTTGTCGGATATTGATGGGCTTTATAATAAAAATCCTAGAAAATATGAGGATGCGAACCTGATTCATATGGTTGGAGATATTAATGAAGACATAAAGCAGATGGCAGGTGCAGAAGGTTCAAAATTTGGAACTGGCGGAATGATAACAAAAATCATCGCTGCGGAAATGGTAACAAAAATTGGAACAAGCCTTGTAATTGCTAGTGGAGATGATCCTAAAAATATAACTAGAATAGTTGAAAAAGAAAATATAGGAACACTTTTTGTGAAAAAAAATAAAAAAATTAGTCTAAGAAAATACTGGCTGGCATACGGACCTAATAAGGAAGGTTCGTTAACAATTGACAATGGTGCAAAAGTAGCATTAAAGAATGGAAATAGTTTATTGTCTGTTGGGATAAAGTCTGTTGAGGGGAATTTTGACAAGGGGGCAGTTATCGAAATAGAAGATTTAGAAGGAAAAGTTATCGCAACTGGAATTTCAAATTATTCATCAGAGGAAATAAACCTTATAAAAGGCATAAAAAGTGAAAATATAGAGGAAATGCTGGGCTACAAATATGATGACGCTGTGATTCATATTGATAATGTGGTTATTAGAAAATAAAAATAAAAATAATAAATTTTATTTAAAGTATTTAGCGTACAAGAATCAAAAACTTTTAATAAAATAGAAAGCGGGACGATTTATGAGTTATGAACAACCTAAAAAAATAGTAGGAATGAAACTTTATCTTAAAATGCTTACATTGGCAAATTTTTTACTGTTTAACTTTTTTTTGATAATATTTATAAAACTTTTTGTGAAAAATCTGTCTGATGCTGCTGAAAGAGGGAAACTTCTAGGCGCTATAATAGCAATAACATTAATAGGTTTATTTTTAATAATATTTGCTTATGTTTTGCCGTATTTTATAATAAAGAAATATGAAAAAATATCTTTTTATGAAGATGGATTTGCTATTGGAAAAAATGAAAAAATTCTTTATGAAAATTTGGAATATTTTTTTATTCCGAATGTAATGAGACCAAATACATTTTTGGGAATATGGTATAAAGATAATAATGGAACTTGGAAAAATATAGCGGCGGCAGGTTATCCATCTAATGCCTTTGACTTGTTTCAGCAAGATTTTGTTAAAATTAACTATCCAAAAGCTATGAGAAATATTGAAAATGGTGAACCAGTTGAATTTTTATTTAATAATCCAAAAAAATCTATAATGGCGTTGGCTCCTAAAAAGTATATATCCAAAAAATTGGAACAAGCATTGAAAATAAAGGTTACAAGAGAAGCCTTGACTTTGGATAACGAAGTTTATAATTGGAATGACTACAATATAAGCACAATGGCTGGAAGAATAAATATAACAGATAAAGCTGGAAATAAAATATTGCATTTGTCAGACAAAGCGTTGATTCATAATACAAATTTATTAGAAACAATAATTAATACTTTCGGAGCGAATGAGTGAAAAAATGAAAGGGAGAAGTAAGTGAAGAGTGAAAATATTTTTAATAAAAATGAAAATAAATTATACACATTTCTTGGTGGATTTTTAGGCTTTATAATTGCAACTGTACTTTATTTTTTTGCGGCTCAAAATAATATAAGACATATTATAGTGATGTTTTTAGGTGTGGGAATTATAGATATTGGAGTTATATTTGGAAATTTTTTTGGTAAAAAAAGAAAAGAAAAAGCTAAAGAAATTACTGACTCGAATGAAGGAGAAAAAATAAGAAAAGTAAAAAAAAGTAAGTTTAACAATTTGTATGATGAATTAGAAATAACTATTTTTAGTGTAGTTATTATATATATTTTTTCATATTTGGCAATATATTTGTCAGAAGTGTTAAACTTAACATTAATTTTTAAAAAGCAATATCCAGATACAAAATTTTTTGATATTTTAATGGAAGTTATGACAAATATTTTTAATATTGACTGGGCTAGGCGATATTTAATAATTTACTGGATTTTTTTAACTATTTCTGCAGTTATGTTTATAATAGCTATATTTAGAACGAGAAAAATAAAAAAGATGAAGGATAGGAATAGAAAAGCTGGAGATCTTTTTTAGAAATTAGATAAATTAAGAAATGAGGGAAGTATGAATTATATAGAAGAACTTGGGAAAAAAGCAAAAGCCGCTTCAAGGGAGCTTTTGAAAATTGGAACAAAAACAAAAAATGATGTATTGTTTGCAATTGCAGATGAATTAATAAACAAAAAAGAAGAAATAAAGGCTGCGAACAAAATAGATATGGAAAATGGTAAGAAAAATGGAATGGCATTTTCCTTGCTGGATAGAATGGAGCTTACAGACAGCAGAATTGAAGGAATGGCTCAAAGTCTGCGTGAAATGGCTATGTTTCCAGATCCAATTGGAGAAGTCGTTACAGGATGGAATCATAAAAATGGAATGAATATTGCTAAAAAGAGAGTTCCCCTTGGAGTAATCGGAATGATTTACGAATCTCGTCCAAACGTTACAGTAGATGCGGCAGGACTTGCAATAAAATCTTCAAATGCGATAATTTTACGTGGGTCAGAAGATGCCCTGAATTCAAATATTTATTTGAATAATTTATTAAATAGGGTTGCAGATGCTCACGGATTGCCAAAAAATACAGTTCAACTTGTAGAAAAGCCAGAAAGGGAACTTGTGAAGGACTTAATTCGTGCAGATAAGTATATTGATGTAATTATCCCAAGAGGGGGAAAAGGATTAAAAAGATTTATCATAGAAAACGCAACAATTCCAATGATAGAAACAGGTGCAGGAATCTGTCACATCTTTGTGGACGAAACAGCCGATATAAAACAGGCATTACCAATTATCGAAAATGCCAAAGTACAACGTCCAAGCGTATGTAATGCCATTGAAACAACACTTATCCACGAGAACATTGCAAAAGCAATCTTGCCAGAATTAACAGAAATGCTTTTAAAAGATGGTGTGGAGCTAAGGTACAGCAAAGAAGCATTAGAAATTGTTGGAAACAGAAATGATGTAAAATTGGCAACAGAAGAAGATTTTGGGGCTGAATATCTAGATTTAATAATGTCACTAAAATTAGTTAAAAACATAGAAGAAGCAATTGAATACATAAATAATCATGGAACGCACCATTCTGACTCAATTTTGACAAAATCTATAGAAAATGCTGAAAAATTCCTAAACGAAGTAGATTCAGCCAACGTTTATTTAAACGCTTCAACAAGATTTTCCGACGGAGGGGAATTTGGCTTTGGTGGAGAAATTGGAATTTCCACACAAAAACTGCATGCTCGTGGGCCTATGGGAATAAGAGAGCTGACTACGACAAAGTATGTGATTAGGGGAGAAGGTCAAATAAGGGAATAGTAAGAAAAATAATATAAATTTATGAAAAAGTCTGATAGTAAGAAATATATGTTGGAAAATGTATTGAAACACAAAGGATAATAACAAATGTTGGTATGGTGTTGTTTGTATTGATTTATTAACAAGTGAATTTAAAAATAATAAAATAGTATTTTGTATAAAAAAAGATAGAAAAGTTATGAATTTATCAACAGAAAATGAACTAACTATAAAAGATAAAATAAGTCGTGTGGATGAATCTGAATGTATATTGGAGTAAGATATTCGTTACAAAGAGAAAATTGATTATGAATATATGATAGAGAACTTTTAATAAGAAATAAAAATATAATTATAAATTAAAATTTTAAAATTTAGGAGGAATTTATGAAAAAATATGATTTGAATTTAAAATTAATGCATTCAAACGAATTAAAACATATCAAAATTACATTTGAATCAGAAGACAATAATGAGTGGAGAGTTGAAACTCAAAATATTAAAGGAAAGTTTGAAAAAAAATTTAATTTGGGAGATATCTTCGATTTAAAAGATTATGAAACTAAAGAAAATTTTTTAAATGAACTTTTTGAGTATATCCATTCAGATAATTATCCTGATTTTGATTATGAATATTTATACAATACTAAAAAATTATTGATAAAGTTTTTTGAGAGAATGTATCAGATTGAAAATAAAGGATGTGAAAATTCGGATGGCTCAATAAAAGAATATAATGAAAATGAATTTAAAGAGTTAATGAAATCAATTCAAGAATATCAGCATGAATCCGTAGAAAAAATAAATGAGTTAGATAAAAAATTTATATAAAATTTAAAAGATGATAAAGAGCAGTAAAATTGTTCAATATCATCTTTTTTATTTTATAAAAATTTGTAATTTATTAAAAAAATTAAAAAATAGATATACAAACATTTCAAAAAATGATATAATTTTAGCAATCCTTGAGAAAGGAGGTGCATTACGATGAGAACGTTATTGATAAAAATCTTAATTGTAATTTTATTACAGATAGTAATAATTTTAATTCAAGAATTTTGGAAATAACGAAAAAAGAGAGCTTACTTTGGGGGTTAGCTCTCTTTTGATTTGTACATTACAATGAGAATTTTTATTCTTTTACATCATTATTATAACATTTTATAATAAAAAAATCAACTCAATTTAAAATAAATTTTTTAATTTTTTGTAAATAAATAGTTAATAAAAAAAATTAAGAAATTTCTGTAACATCCTTCACTTTATAATGTCCAGCACCATTTACCACATCTGCTATCAGCAAATCGTCAACTTCTTCGTTTAAAGTAACTTTTGCATTTTTATTAGAAAGGTTTACTTCCACATTTTCCACTTCTGGCAGTCCGTATAAAACATCTTCTACTTTTTTAGCACAGTTTTCACAATGCATTCCTTCTATTTCAACAAGTTTTTTAATCATTTCAAAACCTCCATAAAATTTTATTTTTATTTATACACAAAATTTTAAATTAATAGTTTTGTGTTAAATTTATTATATAAAAAAATTGAAAAGAATGCAAGGAATTTTGTATGTGCAATAATTTTAAGAGAGAATTGTTTTTTAATAAAATATGTGTAAGATAAAAAATGGCATATAACTGTGAAAAATATGCTATAATAATTATAAAAACAGAAAATTTAAGAGGTGAAAAAATGAGCCATTACTTTTCAGAAAAGCAGGAAGTAAAATCGGATAGAAAAATAATAAAATATGAAATAAAAAATAAAAAATTTGAGTTTGTAACAGATAATGGAGTATTTTCAAAGACAAAGGTAGATTTCGGAACTGATGTTATGTTAAAAGTTTTTTTGAGAGAAAATTTGAATAGGAAAAGTCAAAAGTTTGATGTGCTGGATATTGGTTGTGGATATGGAGTTGTATCAGTTGTTATAAAGTCTTTTTTTGAAAATGCTAGAACTGTTTCATCAGATGTGAATGAGCGGGCATTGGATCTTACTAGGGAAAATCTTTTAAAAAATGGAGTTGTAAAGGCTGAAAATGACGATTTTGAAGTGAGAAAATCTTTTGTATTTGATAATATTTCTGAAAAGTTTGATGTAATTTTGTCTAATCCACCAATTCGAGCTGGAAAGCAAACAATTTTTCAAATTTATGAACAAAGTTTCGAGCATTTAAATGAAAATGGAGAATTTTATTGTGTAATTCAGACAAAGCACGGAGCGAAAAGTACACAGAGAAAGCTGGAAGAAGTTTTTGGCAATTGTGAAACTCTCGAAATTAATGCGGGGTATAGAATTTTTAGAAGTGTTAAGAAATAGAAAAGTGTAAAATAAAAATAATTGACAAAAGAGTACAAATACTGTATTATGATAAGGTAAATAAAAAGTGTTAGTTGTTTTTTGTTTTTTATGTAAAATTAAATATCAAAAATAAATGCAAAAAAACTGGACATTTATTTATTTTTTTGTTATAATAGAAAGGATCCGAGGTGATTATTTATGGCAAAACAGGATGTTCTTGAGCTGGAAGGTGAAATAATTGAAGCATTACCAAATGCAATGTTTCAAGTAAGGCTTGAAAATGGACACGAAGTTTTAGGACATATCTCAGGGAAAATGAGAATGAACTATATAAAAATTTTGCCAGGAGATAAGGTGACGGTGGAAGTTTCTCCGTATGACTTGTCAAGAGGCAGAATTGTATATAGAAAAAAATAAAAGTTGGAAGGAGGGTTTTTAGTGAAAGTAAAAGCTTCAGTAAAACCTATTTGTGACAAATGTAAAATTGTTAAACGTCACGGAAAAGTAAGAGTAATATGCGAAAACCCTAAACACAAACAAATACAAGGATAATTTTAAAAAACAGATTAATAAACCTAAAAACATTTTTATTAAAATATATATAGATTAAATTAAGATACAAAGACACTATGGATATTTAAATAAAGATTGTAAAGGTATGTTTAGCTGTAGAGCTTATTCCTTATATTATGTATGTGAGGGCATATTGAAGAAGATTAAAAATATCAAAACGAGGAGGAAAAAAATTTGGCTAGAATAGCAGGAGTAGATATTCCAAGAAATAAAAGAGTAGAAGTTTCTTTAACTTATATTTTTGGAATTGGTAGAAGCACTTCAAACAAAATTTTAGGAGCAACTGGTATCGACAGAGATACTAAAGTAAAAGATTTGACAGAAGAACAAGTAGCACAATTGAGAAACGCTGTAGAAGAGTACAAAATTGAAGGTGAGTTAAGAAAAGAAATTAGACTTAACATCAAACGTCTACTTGATATTAAGAGTTACAGAGGATTAAGACATAGAAATGGATTACCTGTAAGAGGACAAAAAACTAAAACAAATGCAAGAACTAGAAAAGGGCCAGTTAGAATGGCAATTGCTAAGAAAAAATAATAAACTATTAAGTTAAAGGAGGAAACCATAAGTGGCAAAAAGACCAGCAACTTCAAAAAAGAAAAAACTAAAAAATATTCCTAATGGAATCGCATATATACATTCTACTTTTAACAATACTGTTGTTACTATAACAGATTCAGAAGGTAAAGTAGTAATTTGGAAATCAGGAGGAACTTCAGGGTTCAAAGGAACTAAAAAAGGAACTCCATTTGCAGCTCAAATAGCAGCTGAACAAGCAGCTCAAGTTGCAATTGAAAACGGAATGAAACAAATCGAAATCAAAATAAAAGGACCTGGATCTGGAAGAGAAGCTTCTATAAGATCAATACAGGCTACTGGATTAGAAGTAACAAGAATAGTTGATATAACTCCAGTACCTCATAATGGTGCAAGACCACCTAAAAAGAGAAGACCGTAATTTTATAAACTAAGGAGGAAAAAGATAAATGGCAAGAGATAGACAGCCTGTGTTAAAAAGATGTAGAAATCTTGGTTTAGATCCTATTGTTTTAGGGGTAAACAAAAAATCAAATAGAAATATTAGACCAAATGCAAATAGAAAATTAACTGAATACGGAACACAACAAAGAGAAAAACAAAAAGTAAAATTTGTTTATGGAGTAATGGAAAAACAATTTTATAAATTATATGAAGAAGCAACAAGAAAAGAAGGAGTAACAGGGGAACTTTTACTTCAATATCTTGAAAGAAGATTAGATAATGTAATTTACAGATTAGGATTTGGTGCTACAAGAAGACAAGCAAGACAAATCGTAAGTCACGGACATATTTTAATTAATGGAAAAAGAGTAAATATTGCATCATATAGAGTAAAACAAGGTGATGTAATTACTGTTAAAGAAGATTCTAAAGAATTAGCTTTAATTAAAGAGTCTGTTGGACAAAAAACAGTTCCAGGATGGTTATCACTTGAAGAAGGAGCTTTGACAGCTAAAGTGTTAGAAAATCCAGGAAGAGATGCAGTTGACTTTGAAGTTGACGAAGCGATGATTATCGAGTTCTACTCTAGATAATAATATTTTAATCGGAGGAGATGAATTAGCTTGTTAAATATTGAAAAAATAGCTAAAAATGTAAGATTAACTGAAGAAAAAGAAGATAATTATACAGCAAAATACACACTAGAGCCTTTATACAGAGGGTATGGAAATACTATTGGAAATGCACTTAGAAGAATATTGTTATCCTCAATTCCAGGAACTGCAATAAAAGGAATTAAAATTGAAGGTGTGTTAAATGAATTTTCTACAATAGAAGGTGTAAAAGAAGCAGTTACAGATATTATTTTAAATGTGAAAGAAATAGTAGTTGAAGCTGATGAGCCTGGTGAAAAGAAAATGACACTTTCAGTAAAAGGACCAGCTGTAATTACAGCAGCAGATATCCATGTAGAACCTGGATTAAGAATTATAAATCCTGAACAAGTTATTATGACTGTTACAACTGATAGACAAATTGACATAGAATTTCTTGTTGATTCTGGAGAAGGATTTGTAGTTTCTGATGAAATTAATACTGATGGATGGCCAATAGGATATTTGGCAGTTGATGCGATTTATACACCTATCAAGAGAGTAAATTATAGTGTTGAAGATACGATGGTTGGACGTGTTACAAATTATGACAAGTTAATTTTGGAAATTGCTACAGATGGAAGTATTGAAATTAAAGACGCTTTATCTTATGCAGTAGAGTTATTAACTTGGCATTTGGAGCCGTTTACAAATATTGGAAACAGTATGAGCAAATACAGAGATAGTGAAGATGAATTAGCAGAAGCTGATGCTGAAAATGAAAATAATATTGAAGATATGAAAATTGAAGAACTTGACTTTACAGTACGTTCTTATAACTGCTTGAAGAAAGCAGGAGTAAATACAATTTCAGACTTAACTTCAATGACATATAATGAATTATTGAAAATTAAGAATTTAGGGAAAAAATCACTAAATGAAATTATCGATAAAATGAAAGAACTTGGTTATGATTTAGGTGATAATCAAAGTAATGATGAGTAATCATATAAAATTAAACTAGAATTTAGAATAAAATCTTAAACGAGGAGGGAAAATGAATCATAATAAATCATATAGAAAACTAGGTAGAAGAACTGATCATAGATTAGCTATGCTTAAAAATATGACAATTTCTTTAGTAGAACATGAGCAACTTGAAACAACAGTAACTCGTGCTAAAGAATTAAGAAAGTTTGCTGAAAAAGCAATTACTTTAGGGAAAAAATATAATAATTCGACTGATGCGGCAAGAAGAGTGCATTTGAGAAGACAAGCTTTTGCATTTTTAAGAAATGAAGGAGCAGTTGCAAAAATCTTTAATGAAATTGCACCTAAATATGCTGAAAGAAATGGTGGTTATACAAGAATCATCAAAACTGCTGTTAGACGTGGAGATTCAGCTGAATTGGCAATTATTGAATTAGTATAATGATTATAATAGTTAAAAGGCATAGGTTTTATACTTATGTCCTTTTTTATTTTTTATTTATAGTACACTAAAAAAATTGAAAAGATATTTTATTTATTTTCTGGTAAAGAGTTAAGATACTTTATTAAATAGGATTTATAATAAATCTATATACTCTAATGGGAAATATTATAAGGTTTTTGTTAAAAAATAAAATGTAGTAAAATAAAAGGAGAATTTATGAGAAAAAAATTAATTATCTTAAGTTTATTGGTTTCCGCTTTTTCAATGGCTGCTGATAATAAAAAAGGATTAGTAGATTCTAGTAAAAATCATAAAAATGTTGAAGTAAATAAGAATGAAGATAAAAAGCCACAAATGGGAGCACCTATGAATAAAAAAGTAATAACCGAAGATATGATAACAAATAAAACAGAAAATGGTTATAATTTAAATTTTGATGTAAATAAGAATTATACGGCGAAAACAGCGACTGTTAATGGGAAAACGGTTACTTATCGTGCTTATGAAAATATAGTTTATGTTGCAAAACCAGTTGATATTGCTTATCAGACTATAAATATTTATATTCCAGAAGAATATTTTAAAAATAGGTCAGTTGGAAAATACAATGCAAAAAGTGCACCAATATTTTTCCCAAATACAGTAGGAGGATATATGCCTGGAGCGGCTGGAGTGCCTGGAAATGCAAGAGATGGAAAACCTGATGCTTCATTAGTTGCATTATTAAATGGATATGTTGTGGCAAGTCCTGGAGCTAGAGGTAGAACTTTGGAAAAAGATGGGAAGTATACTGGAAAGGCACCTGCTGTAATTGTAGATTTGAAGGCAGCTGTGAGATATTTGCGATATAATGATACTAGAATGCCAGGAAGAGCGGATAGAATTATTTCCAATGGGACAAGTGCTGGAGGAGCTGTTTCGGCTTTACTTGGTGCAGCTGGGAATAGTAGAGATTATGAACCGTATCTAAAGGAAATTGGTGCATTGAATGTAAGAGATGATATTTACGCTGTGTCAGCTTATTGTCCAATAACTAACTTGGATAATGCGAATACAGCTTACGAATGGATGTTTAACGATGTAAAAACATATAAAAAGATAGAGATTTCAATGTTAGACTACAATGTGGAAAGAACATATACTGAGGGTACGTTGACTGATGATGAAATTTTACGTTCAAATGATTTGAAGAAAATGTTTCCTACCTATTTAAACAGTCTAAAATTAAAATGTAAAAATGGGAAACTTTTAACATTGGATGAAAATGGAAATGGAAGTTTTAAGGAGCAGATTAAGCAATATTACATTGATTCTGCAAATGTCGCTTTGAAGAAAGGGACTGATTTATCGGAATTTGAATTTTTGACAATAAAAAATGGGAAAGTTGTAGATTTAGATTATGATAAATATGTGGCTTATATGGGTAGACAAAAAACACCTGGAGCGTTTGACAATGTGGATTTATCAACTGGAGAAAACAATGAGTTTGGAGACGAAACTACGAACAATAAGCATTTTACGGAATACATGTTGGAACACTCGACAGTAAATGGAACTATGGCTGATAAAAAAATCATAAAAATGATGAATCCAATGAACTACATTGCAAATTCGAAAGTAAAATACTGGAGAATAAGACATGGTGCGGTTGACAAGGATACTTCACTTGCAATACCTGCGATACTTGCTATAAAACTCGAAAATCTTGGGAAAAAAGTTGATTTTGCATCGCCTTGGGCAACTCCACATTCTGGAGATTATGATTTAGATGAGTTATTTAGCTGGATGGATAAGGTTGTAGCAGAAGGAAGATAGTGTGAAAATAAAAGGCATAAAATTTAAAAATAAAATATTCATAAAATTACTTTCATATTTTGGATTGTCGCTTTTGTTATTTTCCATTGTGATTGGGAGCATTTTTGGATATATTTATATTCAAAATACTGTTAGTTTACATAAGAAAGATTTGGTTGAAAGAGCTTATAAGATTTCAACAACTCTTTCAAAAATGTGGTTTGAAGACGGAAATGAGAATCTTGAGAATAAAGACAGGAAACCCCCATCAAAGGAAACTTCTTCTGAAAAGCCAGTTAGGAGAGAAAAACCTAAAATTGTAGGAAATATAAATGGAAAAGCATTTGAAAACAATGTTATTGAAAATATACGGAAAAATGAAACTGAAAAAAGTCCAGAAGAAAAAAATTCTAAAAAATTACTAGATGAAAAACATTTTCATAGACATAGAATTGTGGATGAGAAGGACAATAATGTCAAAATATTTAGAAGTATGCGAATGATTGAGGACATTGCGATGGGAGAAGTCTGGATAGTGGATGCAAAAACAGGAAATATTGTGCAGGGAAGAAATGAGAAGGGACAACCGTTTTCATATCTGAAATTACCTCCAAATGCAGAAGAAACTATTAAAAAAGCTATTTCTGGAGAAACAACTACGACAGAAAATTTTAATGATTACTTAAATGAAAATTCAATAACAGTAGCAGTTCCAATAAAAAATGGTGAAACAATTGAAGGAGTCGTGCTCCTTCATTCTCCAGTAAAATATATGTCTTCAGCATTAAAAAGCGGTATTTATACTCTTATTTTCAGTATCTTGGCGGCTCTAATCCTTGCAAGTATAAGTGCGGTCTGGCTTTCCATAAGCTTTACAAAGCCACTTAATAAAATTCGTGATACAACAACAGAATTGGCAAAGGGAAATTATGAAGTAACAACACAGATAAAACAGAGCGATGAAATTGGGGAACTTGCAAAAAGTATTGATAAACTGGCACTTCAACTAGATAAAAGCTCAAAAGAAAGTGAACGTTTTGAAAAAATGCGGCAAAATTTTATTGCAAATATTTCTCACGAACTGCGAACGCCGATTACAGTGATTCGTGGTTCAATAGAAGCCATTTGCGATGGAGTTATAAGTAATCCTGAGCAGCTAAAGGATTATAATGAACAGATTTTATCAGATAGTATTCATCTGCAAAGGCTGGTTAATGATTTGATAGATTTGACGAAACTTCAAAATACAGATTTTTCCATTGATAAAAGTACAATAAATTTATTTGAAATTATAAATGACGCTGTGAGAAGCATGAAACAGATTTCAACTAAAAAAGGTGTGAAAATAAATTTTTCTGCTGAAAATGCAATTGAAGAAGACAGGTATCTTTTTGTTGGTGATTATCAGCGGATTCGGCAAATGATAATAATTGTTCTGGATAACGCAATAAAATTTTCTAATGAAAATCAGAAAGTTGATATTTTGTTAAAAAAAGAGAATAAAAAGTACGAGCTTAAAATATGTGACAGTGGAAGAGGTATTGATCCTGAAAATATTGGAGAAATTTTTAACCGTTATCATAAGTCAAATACTGAGGAAAATAAAAATGGAATGGGATTGGGACTTGCAATTGCAAAAGAAATAGCTTTACGGCATAATATTGAAATTTTTGTAAAAAGTGTGCCTAATATTAAAACCGTATTCACATTTTTAATTCCACTAAATGACTCGCAGTAACTGAGATTTTTAAAATTATTGTTATTTTATTTTAATTATAAAAAAGTTTTAAGTATCTTGAAATACTGTAAAAAATAACTTTGAGAATAAAAATAAATAAATGTATTGACAAAATATAGAAAAGAGTATAAAATTATAATGGATACAAAGGAAAGGTAAATATAATTAATTAAATAAAAAATGATATAAATAATTTAGGAGGGAATATGCATATAGAAAACGTTGGCGACTATTTAAAGAAAAATGGAATAAAACCTTCAGTACAAAGAATGAAAATATTTCAATATCTGCTGGATCATCATACACATCCAACAGTCGACGATATTTTTCAGAATTTATCTCCTGAAATGCCTACTTTATCAAAAACTACAGTGTATAACACATTAAATATATTTGTCAGTAATAACATTATTCAAGAAATTATTATTGAAGAAAACGAAGTGAGATACGATGTAGTGACAGAGGATCATGGACATTTCAAATGTAAAAATTGTGGAGAAATAATAGATTTTGACGTAAATTTATCAAAATTTGATTTATCAAAATTGGGTAATGTGGAAATTGATGAAATACATTTCTACATAAAAGGTACTTGCGAAAAATGTTTAGAAAAGAAAAATTAGAAATAAATTATTAAAACAAAAAATAGAAATGGAGAAAATATGAAATTAAATAAAGAATTAGAAATTTTATTAAATAATCAAATAAATATGGAATTAGCAGCGGCTTATCAGTATCAAGCTATGGCTGCATATTTTGACGAAAGAGCATTAGAAGGTTTTGCAAACTGGATGGGAAATCAAGCAAAAGAGGAAATAGAACATTCAAAAAAATTTTATGAGTATGTATTAAAAAGAAATGGAAAAATTGAATTTTTGGGATTAGATAAACCTAAAATGGATTTTACATCAGTGAAGGAAGTTTTTGAAGCAGCACTTGCTCACGAAGAATCTGTTACAGCTGCAATTGAAAATATTCACAAACTTGCTAGAGAATTGGGAGATTACGGAGCAGAAGTATTTTTAAATGAGTTTGCTGAAGAGCAGGAAGAAGAAGAGGAACAAGCTCAAAAAATAATTGACAAGATTGTTTCACTTGATGTTGATAATAACAGTGCTACGTTATATTTATTAGACAAGGAAATGGGGACAAGAGAATAATTAGATGTATAATTTGTTAAATTATATAATTATAAAGTGGTTTTTCAAAAATGGCTAAGTATGCACGATTTAAGGAGGGCACGATAAAAGTATTTAGCTATTTTTTCAAAAATCTAAAATTCTAAATTTACAATTTAATAAATAAAAAATAAAAAAACCTATGTACTAAGAATTAAAATAAATTTTAGTAATAGGTTATTTTTTTATATAAAAGTGTCTGCTATTTCTTGAAGCTGTGAATTATCAGCACCATCTAAATATGCTTTTATAATGTGTTTACAAGCTAAATATCTTTTTTCGTAGCTGCTTGATTTTACTGTAATATATTGAATATTGTATTCTTTATACAAATCCTTCAATAAATTCTGGAATTTTTGACGTCTGTCATTATCACCAATTGAACGAAGTCCATCATTTACCCAAGCAACATTATTTTCAAGTAAAATCGTCAAGTCAAATCTGTAATTTTGGACAAATTCACGAACTATTGGATTGTCCCGTTTTTCATAAGTCAAACAAAAAGCTAGAGTAGCTATATAATCTGTATCAATTAATGCAAATTTATTCGCATTTCTAGCAGCGTACAAAACATTTGACTGATGTCCAAAAACGATTTTTTCATAGTCAGAATATTGTAATGATTCTTCGTCTCCACCTAATTTTTCAAAAACATATTCACGTCCATATTCCCAAGCGGAAGTTGTATTAAAAACGTTTGCAAGTTTGTCTATCATTACACTTTTTCCACTGCTTTCCCCTCCACAAATTGTAATAATGGGAATTAAATGCTCCCTTACTTCACGTGGTAAAAATTCCCAGTATTTACTTGGATTTTCACGTATTTGCTTTGAGTTTACGTTGTATTCAATATAATTTTTGTCAATTGATTTAGTTTCAGATCCAAAATGCTTTAGATTGTATTCCTTGTCCCCATCTCTATTGCTTATGAAAATTACATCATTTTGCCAGTCTATTTTCTCTTTATTTTGCAGCTTTTCTCTTTTCTCAATTTCATTTTTTAAAGCTGTTGCCCATTCCTGCCAGTTGTCACCTTGCTGGGAATAGTTATTTTCATCCAGTAAAAAGGATGAGACATTAGGTTGGTTTTTAAAAGTCTGCTTTACAAAACGTAATCTGTCCTTTGGTGTAATTTCCTTTACAAAACGGGAATTAGAAGTAAGTAAATCATCGGCATCATCAGAATATGAGATCACAACGTATAATCTGTCTACAATCCCACTGGCTCTTTGAATAAAGTTTACATGTCCGATGTGAAGAGGGAAAAATTTTCCTATAATTATTCCTATTTTTTTCATTGTGTTATTTCCTTTTCTAGTTTAATTTTATAGTATGTTCAAATTTTTTAAATACTAAGTTTACAAAATTTAAAATTATAGTCAATCTACTTAAAAATTGAAGTAAAATATGTAAAAAGTAATCTATTGGCTATAGTTATAGATACTGTTACCTTTTACTGTAATTTTAAACTAGAATTGCTATATACAAAAAAACTTCCATATATAAATACAGAAGTTTTTTGCTTATTATTTGTTTTGCTTGAAATATTCTTACATTATTTTTATTTTTCGTCTTTAATATTTTGTACTAATTTTGCAAGAATTCCGTTTAAAAAGTCTTTGGTATCATTGTAGGAATATTTTTTTGCAATTTCAAGAACTTCATTAATCGCTATTTCATATCCTATATCTTTTATAGTAATTTCATAAAAAGATATTTTTAACAAAACTTTTTCTATTGTTCCCAAACGCTCATAAGTCCAACCGTCTAGCACTTCCCGTATTTTTTCAATTAGAATATTCTGATTTTCAATTATTTCTGTGACATAACTTCTTAAAAAGTCAATTTCTTCATCTTTTTTAAAATTTTCTTCATTAATTACATCATTTATTCTTTTATCAATATTGTTGTCAATTAATTCATATTCAAAAAGAAGTTTAAATATTTCTTCTCTAATTCCTCTTCGTGTCATTAATTTTCCTTTCCAGATGGGGAAGTTTCATTTTGTGCCTCATTTTCGTTTTTTAAATTTGTGTTTTCGTTATTATTATTTTCTTCCTTTTGAACAGCTGGAGAATCAATGATTTTTTTCTCAATGATTGTTTCACCTAAAACTTTTTTCAATTTTACTTTACTTTTTTTCACGGTAATCCCAGTTGCTTGAAAAATATAGTCAGATAATTTATTTTGAATATCTATTAATTTTTCATTGAGATTATCGACGTTGTAAGTGTCCACAGTGGCCTCTATAATGACTGCTTTTCCACTTGGATATGATTTCACTTTTGAGTTTTTTATAATTTCCAATCCACTTAAAAAGTCTTTTGATGTTTCATTTATTGTTTTTATGGAAACTTCAAGTTCTCCATTTTTATTTTTAACTTTTCTATTCTGAGAATATTTTGTAAGTTTGTTAATGTAAGAAAGTAAAAATATGACTAAATAAATAATTGATAGTATTCCAACTAAAATTTTAAAATTTAAACTATTTAAATCAATAAAATTATCAAGCTGTCCTAAATAATCAGTCTTAAACAGCATATCTGATATACTTGAAAACGCGATTCCAATAAATCCGAGTATAACAGATAATTTTGCCAAAAATCCTAATATTGCAATCATTAATATATACTGTCAAAAATATACCATATTTTTTATTAATGTTAGAATTAATATTAAAAATAGTATGTTTTGGGCAGTCTCTCCTTTCTTTTAGAGTTTACCCAAACTCTGAATAATTTATTTTAGATAAGTTTTACAGAGTTTGAGTATATTATGATTTTTATTATTCTTCAATTTCTGCTGTTTCTGCTACAGCTGTTTGAACAACTTCTTTCTTGTCTTCTTTGACAATTTTTTGAATATAAACATTAACTTCTTGAACTTTTAGTCCTGTCATTTCAGTAATTGCTTTTACTACCTTTGTTTGGATTTCTCCAGCTAATGCAGGTAATTTGTGTCCCATTTTTGCTACAATGTATAAATCTAGTGTACATTCAGTTTCTCCAACTTCTACTTCAATACCTTTACCACCTGAAGATACATTTTGGAAAAATTTAACAATTTCATTTTTAGAAGTTCCACCAACAAGGCTGTTTACTCCCTCGATTTCTGATACTACTGATTCTGCAATTGTTGCTACTACTTCCTGTGATATATTTACATTTCCTAATTCGTTCATTTTAATTCCTCCTAATTTTTGTTTTTATCAAATATTTAATAATCTGATTTTAATTGATTTATAAAATTATTACTTGTTTACTAACAAAGTTAATTATTTGCCAAGTGCTTCCTTAAAGTGTGTTTCAATAAAATTTGTATAGATAGTTCCCTTTTTGAAGTCTTGATTATCAAGTACTTTTAAGTGAAATGGTATAGTTGTGTCAACACCTTCTATAATAAATTCCTTTAAAGCACGTTTCATTCTTGCAATAGCTTCTTCTCTGTTTTTACCTTTTACGATAAGTTTTGCTATCATTGAATCGTAGTAAGGTGGGATTTCGTAATTTTGATAAGAATGTGAGTCGACTCTTACTCCAATTCCTCCAGATGGAATATATGTTTCCAGTATTCCAGATGAAGGTAAAAATCCATTTTCAGAATCTTCCGCATTAATTCTACATTCTATTACATGTCCATTGATATTTATATCTTTTTGAGAAATACTTAATTTTTCTCCTGCAGCTACTCTTATTTGTTCTTTTATTAAGTCAACCCCAGTAATTTCTTCACTTACTGTATGTTCTACTTGAATTCTGGTATTCATTTCCATAAAATAGAAATTCATATTTTTATCAACGAGAAATTCCAATGTTCCAACACTATCGTAACCAATACCTTTAGCTAATTTTGCTGCAAATTTACCCATTTTTTCACGTGTTTTGGAATCAATTCCTGCTGATGGGGATTCTTCTATTAATTTTTGGTGTCGTCTTTGAATAGAGCAATCTCTTTCTCCTAAATGAACGACATTTCCAAATTTATCCCCAACAACTTGTATTTCAACATGTCTTGGTTCTTCCACATATTTTTCAATGTAGACATCTGGATTTCCAAATGCAGCCTTTGCTTCATTTTGTGCAGCAGTGTAATTTTCCACTAGTTCTTTTTCGTTGTGGGCGATTCTCATTCCTTTACCACCACCACCAGCAGTGGCTTTTATCATAACGGGATAAGTTATCCATTGTGCAACTTTTTTTGCCTCTTCTACATTTGGCACAATTCCATCAGAACCTTTTGTTATAGGAACTTTATGCTTGATAGCTGTTTCCCTTGCTGTTGCTTTATCTCCCATCATATTGATTAATTCAGGTTTTGGTCCAATAAAGACAATTTCGTTTTTGTCACATATTTCAGCAAATCTTTGATTTTCTGCTAAAAAACCATATCCAGGGTGAATGGCTTCACTTCCTGTTATTTGTGCTGCTGAAATAATATTAGGTATTTTTAAGTATGAATCTGCACTACTTGCAGTTCCAATACAAATAGCTTCATCAGCCAGCTTTACGTGAAGTGATTCCTTGTCAGCTTCTGAATAAACTGCAACAGTTGCTATTCCTAATTCTCTTGCTGCTCTGATTATTCTAACAGCAATTTCTCCTCTGTTTGCTATTAATATTTTTTTGAACATTAATATTCTATCCTCCTAAAAGATTTTCTGTTATATATTACAATCACTTTTCCAAAAACGGACTTCAAAAATTAAATCTGATTATTTTTAATTATAAAGTCTGTATTTTAGAAGAAAAACTATAATTTACACTTCAATTTTAAATAATTCTTTTGCAAAATCCACAGCTGAACCGTCTGCAACAAGAATTTCTGTTAAAATACCATTTACAGTTGATTTTACCTCATTATCAATTCCCATTGTATTAACTTTAGCAAGAATTTGCCCTTTTTTTACCACTGTTCCTGTTTTTGAGCTTAATAACTTTATTTTTCCAACATTACCTGATGTAATAATTTCCTCTACTGGTAATGCAGGTTTTGGAGTTTCTTTTTCTTCTTTTTTTGATGTTGATCCTTGATTGTTTACAGTATTTAATGTTTCAGAATTTGTTAATGTAAGCTTTACTTTTCCGTATCTTACTTTAATTTCTGCTAGATCTTCTTTTTTTAGAACTTGCATCAATTCTTGAATATCCTTAAGTTCCATATTTCCTCCTCGTTTTATAAATCAAATCTTTGCATTATTATAAAAACTTTGTATATGTAATTTTATCATATTGCAAGCATTTTTTCAATTTTTTCTTTTTTTAAGTCTTACCTTTATTATACCATATTTTCTTGTAAAATTTTATTATTTCTCTAAAATTTTTCAATTTTTGTCCTCAAACAAGCAAATTAATACAAGAAATAAATTTTAAACTATAAAATAAAAATTGTTGCAAATAAATGAAAAAAGGTATAAAATACATTATATTTTAAAATTTTATAATAATAAATTTGTAAAAATAAAATAGTTAAAAAAAATTTTATTGTGGAAAGGAAGCGTAAAGGAGAAAAATGGTTATTGGACTTACAGGTGGAATTGGAACTGGAAAAAGTACAGTTAGCCAGATTTTGCAAAGAAAAGGGTATAAAGTTATTGATCTGGACGTAATTTCTCATGAAGTTATTAAATTTCCTAAGGTTGTGGAAAAAATTGTGGAAAACTTTGGAAGAGAAATTTTAGAAAGTGATGATTTTGGAAAATACAATATTTCACGTGAAAAGTTAGGGAAAATTATTTTTGGAAATAAGGAAAAAAGGCTTATTTTAAATTCAATTATGCATCCAGAAATTTTACGTGCTATGCGGAAGGAAATTTTAGAATATAAAAAAGAAAGCAAGATAGTTTTTGTGGAAATTCAGCTTCTTTTTGAAGTCCAGTGGGAAAAGGAATTTGATTATATTTTGTTAGTCAGTGCAGAAAAAAGTACGCAAGTGCAACGTATTTTAGACAGGGACAGACGTAGTGAAGAAGAGGCTTTAAATATTATAAATTCACAGATGTCTTTGGATGAAAAGAAGAAACGAAGTGATTACGTTATTGAGAATGACGGAAATATTCAGGATTTAGAAAGAAAAATTGATGAATTTTTGAAAAAAGTAGTAAAAATGAACTTTGAATAACTTATACTAAACACCATTTAAAAAATAGCAATAAAATTCTATAATAATTAATTTGATAGCCTTGTTAGAAAATCAAATCTAATTTTTAAGTATCCATATAAGGGATTTTATAATTACATAGGTTATAAACAGTACAATCTTGTAAAAAAAGGCTTTAATTCCATGAATTTTCTGATTTTTACTATTTAAATGGGAAATAGTATTAAAAGATAAAATTTATTAGGTTAAAAAGTTATAAAGTCAAATATAGGCTTTAAATAATTTACTTTATGTTATTTAAAATATGTTAATTGAAAAAGTGTAAAAATTAAGAGGTGAAAAAATGAAAAAAGTATTTATAATACTAGGAATATTTTTAGTAGTACTTATAGGGTGGCTTTCTGTGCCATTTAACATTCTTATAATAGGAGTAGATGCGTATGCTAATCAGCCAACAGAAGGTTCTCGAAGCGATGGTCTGGTTGTTATAAGGGTTGTTCCTTATTTGGCACAGATAAAAATGATTTCGATTCCACGTGATACGTACGCTGAAATTCCTTGTGAAAATTATAAGCAGGATAAAATTACGCATTCGCATCATTTTGGAGGCGTGCAATGTACCATTGACGCTGTGGAAAGTTTTCTTGATACAAAAATTAATTATCATGTAAGGTTTAGATTTGAAGATGTTATGAACTTGACAAATTTAATTGATGGAGTGGATGTTGTTTCAAATCATACCTTTAATCAGGACTATTTTGGTCAGGAAGTATTTCACTTTAATCAAGGAGAAGTCTATAATTTGAGAGGGAGAATGGCACTTGCCTATACAAGACATAGAAAAAGTGACACAACTACCAAGCGAGAAGAGCGTCAAAGACAAGTTATTCAAGGAATTGCCAAAAAAATAGCTGCACCATCTGGCTGGAAATATATTCCAGAAGTTTACGGATATGCAAAAGAAAAGATGGATATTGCAGTAAATCCAATTAGAGGATTGTCAGTATTTCCAGCATTTCTGCTAAATAAAAAAATTAAGCAGTATGAAATTAATGGAGATGGAAGAATGATTAATGGAGTTTGGTATTTTATTCCAGAAGAAACTTCATTGGAAAATGCGAAGGATGAGTTTAAAAATTAGAAAATTTAAGAAAGAATAGGTGAAATATGGAAATAAACAAGTCAGAGTTTGTGAAATCAGCAGTTGTGGAAAAAGATTATCCGGAATTTAATAATACTGTGGAATTTTCTTTTATCGGAAGATCAAATGTAGGAAAATCTTCACTTATAAATTCACTCACAAAAAGAAAAAATCTGGCAAGAACAAGTAAAACGCCGGGAAGGACTCAGTTAATCAATTATTTTTTGATAAATGATAAAATTCATTTTGTGGATTTGCCAGGATATGGATTTGCTAAAGTTCCTGAGGCTGTGAAAAGGAATTGGGGAAAAACGATAGAAAGTTATCTTGTGTCAAAACGTGAAAAAGTAGTATTTTTATTGCTTGATTTGCGTAGAGTTCCGTCAAATGAGGATATGGAAATGTTAAAATGGCTGGAGCATTTTGAAATTGAATATTATATAATCTTTACAAAGGCTGATAAATTGTCAAATAATGAAAAATTTAAGCAGTTAAAGGAGATTAGGAAAAAACTTGTATTTAAAAATGAAGATGTATTTTTTTATTCTTCATTAAAAAATACTGGAAGAAAAGAATTGCTTGATTTCATAGAAGAACGGATTAACGAAAAAAAATAATAAATTAAAGAATATATAAAAATGTGTAATTACTCAGTTTTATTTGAATAGTTACACATTTTTTATTTTCATAAATTGTAAAAAAGTCAAATCTAATTTAAATAAGTTTAGTACTATTTATTTTCTGCGATAATTTAGTGCTTCTAATAAATGTTCCTTTTTTATGTTCTCCTCCCCATCCAGATCTGCTATTGTTCTGGATACTTTCAAGATTTTATCAAACATTCTGACTGACAATTTTAAATTATCAATGGCAGATTTCATAATTTCTTCGCTTTCTTCATCTATTTTGCAATATTTATTCAACTGTTTCTTATTCATGTCTTTATTCAAAGTATTTGATTTAAAACGTTCTCTTTGAATTTCACGGGCTTTTATTACCCTTGCCTGAATTTCTTTTGATTTTTCTGATAAAGTTTCATCAAAAATTTCATCTTTTTTTAACTGGTGCATTTCTACATATAAATCCATTCTGTCGAGAAGCGGTCCTGAAAACTTCTTCTGATAACGCTTTATTTCATGCAAACTGTCGTTACATAGTGGATTATCAGGGAAATATCCGCTTGGAGTAGGATTTGAGGCAGTTATTGTAATGTTTTTTACTGGATAGGTTACGCTGAAATTTGCTCTCGAAATAACTATTTTTCCATCTTCCAGAGGCTGTCTTAATGTTTCCAATGTTTTCCCTTCAAACTCTCCAATTTCATCTAAAAATAATATTCCGTTTAATGCCAAAGTGATTTCTCCGACTCTGTTTGCACCGCCTACTAGAGCCACTTGTGTAGCTGAATAATGTGGAGCTCTGAAAGGGCGTTTGCGTATTATTGGCTCATTTTGGCTCAGCATTCCTGAAATGCTGTAAATTTTTGTTGTTTCGATTATTTCTTCTTCAGGCATGTCAGGTAAAATTGTGTTAAATCTTTTTGCAAGCATTGACTTGCCTGAACCAGGATCGCCTATTAAAAATACATTGTGCCCACCAGCCGCTGCAATTTCTAAAGCCCTTTTTGCAAGTAGTTGCCCTTTCACATCTGAAAAATCGACAGTTTCATCTGAGTTTTCATCTTTTTCCAATTTTGAAGTATTCATTTCAACAGCTTTTTTGCATAATGTTTCTACATCAGTTTTTCCTTCCAGAAAGTCCAGCAATTCGGTAATTTCATCAACAGGAATAATTTCCACGCCTGAAATCAGTTTTGCTTCATTGTAATTTTCCATTGGAACGATAACGCCTTTAAAATCTGTTTCTTTTGCCAGAATTGTGGCATTTATTGCCCCATTTATTGATTTTATCTTTCCATTTAAGGAAATTTCTCCTAAAATTAGATATTTTTTTAATATTTCTATATTTGAAATATGTCCCGTATTCGCAAGTATTCCTAAAAATATGCTCAAGTCGAAATGGCTGCCTTTTTTCCTGATATTTGCAGGTGACAAATTTACCAGCACACGTCTGACAGGAAATTCAAATCCCACATTCTTAAAACAGCTTCTGATCCGCTCCTTGCTCTCGGAAATCGCCTGATCTCCCATCCCAACTATATTAAACACAGGCAGCCCTCTGGACAGGTCAACTTCCACTTCCACAACATAAGTATCCACCCCCATATAGCTGCAACTAAATAAACTTATTGCCATAACCCCACCTTTTTAATTTTTTGTTAATAATTAATTATAACATTTTTTATATATTTTGTAAATAAAAAAGAGAAAATCTGTAAAAAGATTTTCTCTAAATATATATAATAGGTAATTTTAATGACTTTGTTTGGTAATTTTCTCATAAAAATCTTATTTTAAATATGCGTTTAACATCCATAAGTTTTTTTCGTATGTATTGATATATTCGTCAACTAATGCAGATGTTCCGTAGTCATTTTCTTCATCAGCAGTTTCTTTTACTTCCTTCACTAATTTTAACATTGCTTCAAATTCTTTTTTCACATCAGCTACTGCTTCTGGAATAGAAATTTCCTTATTTTCAGCTTCCTTAATAGTTGTAACTTCCAAGTAGTCTTTTAATGTTCCTAAAGGACGACCTCCTATTGACAAAATTCTTTCAGCTACATCGTCAATTTGTTCATTTATCGCATCATAATATTCCTCTAATTTTTCATGAACAGCAAAGAATCCAGTACCAACAATGTTCCAATGATAATTTTGAACCTTTCTGTAAAGTACGTTCAAGTTAGCTAAGTAAAGATTTAATTTTTCAACTGTTTTTGACATTTTTATCACTCCTTAATTTATAATATTTATATATTTGTAATAATTACAAATTTATTATACTAAAAAATAATTAAGTTGTCAACACATTTTTTTCAATTTTAGTATAATACTTGTAAACCTACGTTTTAATTATACCTTGACAATTAATAGAAATCAATTTTTTCTAATAATTTATTTTAAAAATTTGAACAGTAAAAATTAAATTATTAAAAAAGTAGAAAAATACAATCAAAGGGTGTATAATAGGAGAAAACAAAAAATTAATATTGAAAGGGATGAAATTAATGAAAGAAAAAACTGGGTTAGTATTGGAAGGTGGAGGACTTAGGGGGATATTTACGGCAGGAGTGCTGGATTTCTTTTTAGAAAAAAATATTGAATTTGATAGTTGCATAGGTGTATCTGCTGGGGCTTGTCATGCCTGCAGTTATTTAGCAAAACAGCATAAAAGAGCGTTTAATGTGTCGGTAGATTATTTGGATGATAAAAGATATTGCAGTTTATACAGCTTAATTACTACTGGAGATTTGTTTGGAGTAGACTTTGTTTATAATGAGATTCCAAATAAATTGAATCCAATTGACAATGAGGCGTTTATGAAAAATAAGACAAAATTTCAGGTAGTGATTACAAATTGTGAGACTGGAGAAGCGGAATATCCGGAAGTCAAAGACTTTGACAAGGATACTGTTTATGTAAGGGCTTCAAGCTCTTTGCCGTTGCTTGCCAGAATGGTTAGTATTAATGAAAATGTTTATCTGGATGGCGGCGTTTCTGATTCAATACCAATTAAAAAGTCTATGGAAAATGGAAATACAAAAAATATAGTTGTCTTGACACGTGATAAAAATTATAGAAAAAAACAAAGTGCATTGGGTAAAATTACCGGGATAAGATATAAAAAGTTTCCTAAATTTGTAGAACTTATGAATACAAGATATAGCCGATATAATCAAGTGCTTGACTATATTGATGAGTTGGAGGCAAAAGGAGAGATTTTTGTGATTCGTCCAGAAGTGGAACTGACACTTGGGAGAATTGAGAAAAATAAGAAGAAACTTTTGGAAGTGTATAGTATTGGCTATGAAACAGCGAAAAAAAATTATGAAAATTTGAAAAAATATTTGGAAGAGTAATAATTTTTTGATTACTTGGTATTGAGCATTTATAAATAAGAATTTAATTTGTAAAAGGAAAATATTGAGAAAGTTTGTTTAAATAATACTTTGTTAAAAATAAATAAAATGGAAGAGGAAAAAAGTGAAAAATGAAAAAATATGGTATGAGTTGGACGCTTTTGCAAAAACATATTCTTCAATAATTAGTGAGGGAAGAACAACCTGTTTTCGGCTTTCAGCATTGTTTTCTGAAAATATTGACTTGGAAATATTGCAAAAAGTTGCGATTTCGCTTGAGAAGAAATATCCATTTTATAATTCGGAACTGAAAAAGGGGATTTTCTGGAATTACTTGCAGCAGAAAAAGGCTCATTTTATGATTGAAGAGGAGAAAACTTATCCTTGTACGGATATACAGAAGGATAATCCGCTTAGGATCATTTATTTTAATAATAAATTGTCGATAGAAATAGCACATTTTTTGACTGATGGAAAAGGTGCGGCATTATTTTTTCAGGATTTGATTGAAGAATATTTGGAGAAAAGGTATTTTTTGGAAAATTTTGAAAAAGATAAAAAGAATAATTTAATTTACAAGACTGAAAAAAAGAAGGAAATAGAAATTGAAAAAATAAATAAAATAATTAATTTTGGGAAAAAGATAAATAAAAATGAAAAAGATTTTGAAAATAAAAAATCTGAAAAAAACTTTTTTGAAAAAACAAGAGAATTGCTGGGAAATGATAGTGTGTTAAAAAATTCTCAAAAAAACGAGTATGTCGACCTTTATGAAAAATATATGAGGAAAGTGAGCAAGGAAACTACGATAAAGTCAGCATTTCACTTGCCAATGAAAATACTGGAAAAAGGGCAGTACCATATTACAACTGGAGAAATTGATGTGGAAAGCCTGAAGGAAGAAAGTAAAAAATATGGGACTACTATTGGGAAGTATCTTCTTTCAGTATATTTCAAAATTTTGCTGGATAGGTATTCTCAAGCAAAAAATCCGATTGTTATTGGAGTGCCGGTTGATTTACGAAAAATTTTTGAAGAAACTACATACAGAAATTTTTTTATAAACATAACTCCTAGCGTGGATGCAAGTCTTGGTGCGTATTCTCTCTCTGAAATCATAACCTATCTGGATAATTATTTTGCCCTAAAAATTACAAAAAAAGAATTTTACAAAAGTATATACAAGGCAATGAATCCAATGCAAAATATAATAATAAAGTCTGTTCCATATTTGATAAAACGTATGTTTTTCCCTTTTATATTTGATTATTACGGAGAACGGGGCTATACAACAGGATTTTCAAATTTAGGAATTTTTAAAGTTAATAAAAAGTATGAAAAATATCTAAAAGGACTCCGATTTTTACCACCACCAAGTAAAAGGTGCAAAATCAAGATGGGAGTTGTAAGTGATTGTAAAAAGGTTTATGTAAATTTTGGAAATTTGACTGCAAATTATGATATTGAGAGAGATTTTTTTGTTTATTTAAGAAAGAGAGGAATAAAATCCAAGATTATTACGAATTATTTTTAAATGTTTAATTGAATTTTTTCAAAATTAATATGGATGAAAATTACATTTTGAAAAAAATAGCACAATTTTTGAGTTCAGTTTTAAAGTAGAATTATTATAGAAAAAAGAGGATAAGTATGTATTGTATAAAATGTGGAGTGGAACTGGAAGACGGAGCACAAAGATGTCCGCTGTGTGAAACGCCTGTTCCTGAATTAGAGGGTCTGGAAGATAAGGAATTTGTGAAGGAATATCCGACAATTAATATAAATTTGTATGAAATGAAAATGAAGAAAGTTAAAAAGGCTGTATTTTTATCATTTTTTACAATATCAATCATTTCGATTCTGGAAGTTCTTTTTCAAAATTTGATAATGTATGGAAAATTGGAATGGGGTTATTATGCAATTCCATCTATTTTAATATTTGATTTAGGTTTATTTGTTTTTTTAGATTCGTATAGAATGAGAACAAATCTATTTTTATTGCTAAGTGGCTTTACGAGTTATTTTTTATTGCTTGATTTTGGAGATAAAAAGTTGACTTGGAGTATAAAGCGTGGAATTCCTATTGTTATCGCTCTTTATCTTATTAGTCTTGTTTTTTCATATGTCTGGGATAAGCATAAGAGTGACAGATTAAAGATACTAAATTTTTTCATTTTTTTTGTTGGAATATTTCTTTTGATTTTGGAACTGATTATAAGTAAAAAGATGACATGGAGCATATTTTCATCTATTCCATTATTTATTTTGAGTATAATGTTAAGATATGCCTATAAGTCTTATAAAGAAGAGTTTAAACGTAGATTACATAGATAATTATTCTTAAAATACTCCATTATTTGATTTCATAAAATATAATAATATAAAAAAATATGCTACCCTTGTGATAGCATATTTAAAAAGGAGTTTTGAAGAAAAAAGTTTTCACTTTTTCTATTGGTCAGATATGATTATACAGGACAACTCTTATAATAAAGTTTTTTAAAGCTTTGTTTTATCTTTGTGAGATAGTGATGCTTGAGTTGTATTATTCATTATAATCTTCCGTTTCTCTATGTGAATTGCAGGTTGAAGTGCCTGAACAGCTACAACAATCTGTTCCACAAAAATTTTTATTTTTCTTATAATCTTTATATATTTTTCTAAAGACTGCAAGCACAATTATAGCTTCAATTACAGTAACAATGATTGTTTTTACCATGTTTTGACATCCTTTCAAGATTGCATGATTAATAATAAATTTTATTTATAAATATCATTTTAAAATTATATTTTAATCTAAAAATATATTTGAATTATAATAATTCAATGATTCTGAAATTATACAAATAATCGTGCGACATTAAAAAACAGTACTGATACAGCATAAGGTAAAATTAATAGCATTGATACTTGAAATACTAATAATTTCCATCCAAACTCCTGTTTTAATGCTCCCATTGCTACAGCACATGGCACTACAAGAAGAACATACAACATAAATGAATAAGCTCTTATTGAACCATATTTGTCATTCCATAGATTTCTAATTGCTGGAACGATATTTCCTCCAGCATCTTCATCAAGATCTTCTTGACTTTTCATTTCCAATGTTGAAATTTTGAAAGTCGCAATGTGTCCCAAAGATTTTATAGAATCAAGTACAGCATTTCCTAGACCAATTCCTTGCTCTTTTAAATCATTTGCAAAATTATATTCCTGTTGCTCGTCTTCTTTCTCTGACAACAAAATTTGCCCTAAAAATCCCACAACAGTCTCCTTTGCTATAATACTTGGTACAATGGAAGCTACAGGTTCCCATCTGTCACCAAAGCCAGTTGGCTTGAAAACAGGCTGTACAACTTTTGCCGCTTGTCCTAAGTAAGAATTTTCGGCATCTCCTTTATTTGGAAAATATTGGAAAAACCAGATAACTAGAAGTATTCCTAAAATTACTGTGGTTGCTTTTTTTACATAGGCAAAAGTTTTTGATTTCATATTGTTCCATACAACTTTTGCACTTGGTAATCTATATGGAGGCAGTTCTATTAGAAGTTCTGTGTTATTTCCTTTGAAGTAATTGAATCTTTTTAGTATAAATGCTACAAAAAGAGCCATAAATACTCCAAAAAGATAAATTGAAACTACAACTAGGGCTGCCTGTTTGCTGAAAAAAGCTGCCGCAAGAAGAGAATAAACTGGAAGTCTTGCACCACAAGACATAAAAGTGGCAATAACTCCTGTCAGCCTTCTTGTTTTCTCATCTTCTAACGTTCTTGTGGAATAAATTGCTGGAACTGTACATCCAAATCCGATTAACATTGGGATAAATGCTTTTCCAGAAAGTCCAACTTTTGTCATAATTTTATTCAGAATAAACGCTACACGTGCCATATACCCACTTTCTTCAAGAATTGCCATGAAAAAATATATAAAGAACATAAGTGGAACAAATGTCAAGACTGAACCTACTCCAGCAAGAATCCCTTCTAGCACAAAGCTGCTTAGCCAGTCAGGTACTCCTTCAATAGCATGCCCTACATATTTTATTACAAAATCACTAAAAAACCCGTCAATCCAGTCAATAAAGGGAGAACTTCCATCAAATACAATAACAAACACTGCATAAATTATAGCAAGAAATGCGATTCCACCTAAAAATTTATTTAGAAGTATTTTATCAATTTTATCTGTCAAGGCAAATTTATTTCCAGTACCTCTTGTCAAATTTGCTGAGATAATTCCACGCACAATTCCGTATTTTGCCCTTGCCAATACATCTTCAGGCTCAATTCCATAATGTTCCTCAAGATTTTTCTTCTCAAGACTTCCAACATCTAATAAGTTGATTCCAAATTCATTTTTTACTCTTGCCATTACATTTGTATCATTTTCTAAAATTTTGATAACAAGCCAGTCAGCAGAGTATTTTTCTAGCATTTTTTCATAGGATCTCTCATTTTTTAGTTTATTTTTCAAAGTTTCAATATTACTCTCAATTTCTTTGTCAAACAAAAGTCTGTTCTGTTTATGTTCTGATGAAGTTTGTTTTGAAATTTCAACTACTTTTTCCATAAGCTTATCTACGCCGTTTCCAGATTTTCCACTTGTAAAGACGACTGGGATGCCAAGCTGCTTTTGAAATCTCTCTATATCCAGCTTATAACCAATCCTTTTAAATTCATCCTCAAAGTTAAGTGCTATAACGATTGGAATGCCGAGTTACTTTAATAGAGCTGTTAAATAAATATTTTTCTCAAGCGATGTGGAATCCATAACATTGATTATTACATCAACTTTTTCATTTAGTAAAAAATCTCTTGAAACACGCTCTTCAGGAGTATTTATTGATAAATTGTAAATTCCTGGCAAATCGATAAGTTTTATATCTTCATTGCCTATCTTAAAAAAAACTTCCTTTTTTTCTATTGTTACCCCTGGCCAGTTTCCTATTTTTAAACTTGCATGTGAGATTTGATTAATTAAAGCGGTTTTTCTTACGTTAGGATTTCCGACAAATGCTACATTTATCATTTTACCACCTCAATTTGAATATGATTTGCTAAATTTGTACTGATTACGATTTTTGTTTCTACTGTCTTTATTAAGATATTTCCATTTGCAATATTTTCTATTGTACATGCGTCGCCTCTACAAACTCCCAAACTTAATAATCGTGTATCCAATGTCCTCTCATCAATATCTTTTAGCAAAAATTTCTCTCCAATCTTTCCTTCCACTAGAGTCATTTTAGTCCATCTCCTCTCATTATTATTTTTTGATTTCTGAAATTTTTTTATTTAAAATAATTTTAAAATAAGTTTTTTGATAAACTTTTAAGGATTCACTTTAAAATTATTTCAAAAGTGTAATAAATACTATGATAATCGGATATTTTCGTTATCAAATCATTTTATAATTTTTTAAAAAATAATGCAAGTATTTTTCTAATAAAAAAATAAATTATAATAAATAAAAAAAGTATGGAAGTTTTACTATATTTTATATAGCTAAGTTATATTTAATTGAATACTTAATAAGGAGAATAAATAGGTAAGTTTTTTAAATTGTTATTTTTTATAGTAAAAATGTTTTTGACATTAAGTTATATTGATTTCGATATTATAAATTATAAAAAAACTACTAAAAATCAATATCCATTAATTTTATTATATAAATTTCTTATAAAATGCTTGCAAATTTAAAAAAATGTGGTACACTCATATTATGAGGTTATTCACTTTTAATTTTAGTAAAACAATTACTAGAAATAATTAGGAACATTAAAATTTCATAAAGTGAAAACATAAAAAATATATTTTATCTAAAAGGAGGTTCAAAATGGTAGGAATTATCGTTGCAAGTCATGGTGAATTTGCAGCTGGTATAAAGCAGTCAGCTTCAATGATTCTAGGTGAGGCGGAATTGCTAGAATCAGTTGTATTTATGCCAAGTGAAGGACCAGAAGACTTATATAAAAAAATTCAAGATGCCATTGCCAAACTAGGAACTGAAGAAGTTCTGTTTTTAGTTGACTTATGGGGAGGAAGCCCTTTCAACCAATCAAATCGTTTCTTTGAAGAAGCACCTGAAAAAAGAGCAATTGTAGCAGGACTTAATTTGCCAATGCTATTAGCAGCTTTATCAGAAAGGGAAGATTTAGATACAGCTCATGAAGTAGCAAAAGCTATTGTTCCAGAAGGAAAAGATCAAGTTAAGGTTCGTCCTGAAGAATTACAGCCTAAAGAAGCAGTAGCAAAAGCAGCAACTCAAGATGACACACCAAAAGGAGCAATTCCAGAAGGAACAGTTATCGGAGATGGAAAAATAAAATTTGTTCTAGCTCGTATTGATACACGTCTGTTACATGGACAAGTTGCAACAAGCTGGACAAAAGCAACAAATCCAAATAGAATAATTGTTGTTTCAGACACAGTTTCAAAAGATGAATTACGTAAAAAATTAATTGAACAGGCGGCACCTCCAGGTGTACGTGCACACGTTATTCCACTTGACAAATTAGTGGAAGTTTCAAAAGATCCAAGATTTGGAAATACAAAAGCATTATTGCTATTTGAAAATCCTCAGGATGCACTGTATGTAATCGAAAAAGGTGTAGATATTAAAGAGTTAAATGTAGGATCAATGGCACATAGTGTTGGAAAAGTTATGGTAAACAATGTACTTTCAATGGATCAGAATGATGTTGATACTTATAAGAAGCTTAGAGATTTAGGTGTTCAATTTGATGTAAGAAAAGTTGCTGCTGACAAGAAAGCAGATTTATTTAAACTAATTTCAGAAAAACAAAATGAAGGATTAAAACTTTAATTTTAGGAGGTTATTATGGATTTTAATATTTTATCAATTATTTTAATATTAATCGTCGCATTTCTAGCAGGAATGGAAGGTATCCTTGACCAGTTCCAGTTCCATCAGCCAATTATTGCATGTTCGTTAATTGGAGTTGCGACAGGACACATAAAAGAATGTGTTATGCTAGGTGGAGTTTTACAATTAATGGCTTTAGGTTGGGCAAATGTAGGAGCAGCTGTTGCACCTGATGCAGCTCTTGCTTCTGTAGCTTCAGCTATAATTTTTGCAAAAAATAATTTTAAAGATCAAGGTACCGTAATTGGAACAGCTGTCGCTCTTGCAACTGCGGGACTGGTTTTAACTATGGTTGTTCGTACTTTATCAGTAGTTATTGTTCACCAAGCTGATAGAGAAGCAGAAAAAGGTAACTTTAAAGGTGTTGAATTATGGCATATGATAGCACTTGTATGTCAAGGTTTACGTATTGCTATTCCTGCTTTGTTATTGTTATTTGTTCCTTCAGATGTTATTCAAGGAGCATTGAGTTCATTGCCACAATGGTTTACTGAAGGAATGGCTATTGGTGGTGGATTTGTTGTAGCAGTAGGGTACGCAATGGTTATTAACTTAATGGCAAATAAAGAAGTATGGCCATTCTTCTTCCTAGGTTTTGCATTAGCACCAGTAAAAGAGCTTACATTAATTGCTACAGGAATTATTGGTGTAGCTGCGGCTATTATCTACTTAAATGTTACAAACAACAAAGGTAACGGTGGAGGAGACGGAGGAGCATCTTCTTCTGGAGATCCACTAGGTGACATTTTAAATGACTATTAATTAAAGGAGGAATACGAAATGGCAGAAAATAAGAAAGTAAAATTAGAAAAATCAGATCGTTTTAATATAATGTTACGTTCACAATTTCTTCAAGGTTCTTGGAACTATGAACGTATGCAAAATGGAGGATGGGCTTACGCTATAATTCCTGCATTAAAAAAACTATATCCAAATAAAGATGATGCTTCAGCAGCGTTAAAAAGACATTTGGAGTTTTTTAACACTCACCCATATATTGCTGCACCTATTTTAGGAGTAACTCTAGCTCTGGAAGAAGAGAGAGCTAATGGGGCTCCAGTTGATGATGCGGCTATCCAAGGGGTGAAAGTTGGAATGATGGGACCACTTGCAGGAATTGGAGATCCTGTATTCTGGTTTACAGTACGTCCTATTTTAGGAGCAATTGCTGCTTCATTGGCGGCAGGTGGATCACTTATAGCTCCTTTATTTTTCTTCATTGTATGGAATGTAATTCGTGTGGCTTTCTTATGGTATACTCAAGAATTTGGTTACCAAAAAGGTGCTGAAATTACAAAAGACTTGTCAGGTGGTTTATTACAAACAATTACTAAAGGAGCATCTATTTTAGGAATGTTTGTTATGGGAATACTGGTTCAACGTTGGACAACAATTAATTTCCCAATGGTTGTATCAAAAGTTCCTTTAGCAAAAGGAGCTTACGTAGAATTTCCAAAAGGCTCTGTAGATGGTACTCAGTTACAAAAAATTCTTGGAGATATAGCAGGTGGACTATCACTTTCTCCTGAAAAAGTAACAACTTTACAAGATAACTTAAATCAATTAGTACCAGGATTAGCAGCTTTACTATTGACTTTCCTATGTATGTGGCTGCTTAAGAGAAAAGTAAGTCCAATTGTAATTATATTTGGATTATTTGCAGTGGGAATTTTAGGACACTTAGTTGGAATATTCTAAAAATAAGGAATGACTACTAAAAATTCAATTTTAAATAAATAGAAAATCTATTTAGAAGAAATAAGTTGGAACTAAAAAGCCAACTTTTTTCTAATTTTACACTTAAAATTTTTTTAAAACAGATTGTTTATTTATAGTTATTGTTTGATTGCAGAAGTTTTAATAATAAATAAGTTATAGAAATGAGGAATAAAAGTGGCTATTTCAATGAATACAAAAGTCTTATTCACAACAAAGGCAAATTCTTTATCAGGAATGATCGGAAATAAAAATGGAAACATACTCGTAGGCGATAAAGCTTTTGAATTTTATAATAACCGTAATCCTGAAGACTATATTCAGATTCCTTGGGAAGAAATTATAAGAGTAAGGGCACAGATTTTTTTTAAAGACAAATATATTCGTGGTTTTTTCATAGATACTAAAAGTGCTGGCTCATATAATTTCGTTGTAAAAAATGCTGGAAAAACATTAAAGACAATGCGTGATTTTTTAGGAAATGAAAAAATTGTAAGAAATAAACCTGTCTTATCACTAAAAAGGGTATTTGAATGGTTAAAAAAAAATAAAGGAAAATAGAATAGAAAATAAAAATGGACTAACTTAATATATGGTAGTCCAATTTTTTTGTTTTATAAATATTATCAAATTTTGTTACTAACTTTCTAAAAAGTATTAATATTCATATTTTTTCTCATACCCTCTAGGTGTAATCATTTTCCCTTTTTTCACAAAAGTATTTGAATTTCCAATTAATACAATTGTAAGCATATTTATTTCAGAATCAAGCATTTTCTCAAGCGTTGTAATTTCATACTCTTCAGTTTCCCGTCCAGCATTTCTTACAATTGCAACAGGAGTATCTTTTGATTTGTGTTTTAGCATAATTTCTTGTGCTTCAACAATTTGTGTTGTTCTTCCTTTACTTTTTGGATTGTATAAGCTTATGATAAAATCACCCTGTGCTGCCAGTTCCAGACGTTTTTTTATTAATTCCCAGTCTGTTAAAAGATTACTTAAGCTAATTGTTACATAATCGTGCATAATTGGTGCTCCAACGATTGCGGCTGCAGCATTTGTTGCTGTAACTCCTGAGATTACTTCAATTTCCACATCATCCTTTTCATCAATAACTTCATACATTATTCCAGCCATACCGTATACTCCAGCATCTCCGCTACTAATTAAAGCAACATTTTTACCAGATTTCGCAAGTTCTAGAACTTCGATACATCTGTCAACTTCCTTCATCATACTTGAACTTTTTATTTCTGTATTTGGAAAATATTCCTTAATCAAGTCAGTATAAGTTTTATATCCAACGATTATATCGCTTTTCTCCATTGCTTCGTAAGCCTTAAAAGTCATATCTGCCTTTTTTCCTGGCCCAATTCCTACTACATAAATTTTTCCTTTTTTGTTCATTTTTTCTCTCCTCCTAAATTTTATTATCTAATTAATTAAAAAATTAATTTACAATTTTATTATATATGTCTAATGCTTCAAGATTCTTTATTTTTTACTAAAAAAATAAGTTCACAATTTAATCCACTACATCCAGATGTTCAGTCAAAAATCTTTTTCTCCTTGTATATTCTTGTTTCGATATAGTCAAATTTTTTAATTAACAATTTTTTTTATTTGTTCATCATCTGAAAGTAATTAAAATTTTTTTCTTTTATCTTCTAAATGAATATCGCTTTCAATAGTTTCCTCTTTTTCAGAATTTTCCATAATTCTTTTAAACATTTCAGTATCTTCAAGTTTTTTTGTCAATTTTTCAAGTTGTGTAATTTCTTTTTCTGACATTTCTCCAAAAAATCCTTTCAAAGCCATTGTCATCTGAATTGTCATAACAGTCATCATTTCTTTATTTTTATTATATTCTGCCACTTCCTTAGAAATCTGTTTATTCGCAATTTTATTTATAAAATCATTGACCATTCCTTCTGTATCACCTGCTACTGCTTTTAAAATACCGCCAGCTATAAAAAAAATTAGTTGATCAGAATATGCCTCTTCATCAGAAATTCTATATTTTTCCCTCAAATCTTTATTATTAAGTATTTTATCAATTTCCTGCATTTTTTGCATTATTTCATTTATTTTTGGCTTAACTGTTTTTAAATTATTGTCTTGATTTATATTTTTTGATTCCTTTGATAAATACTCAAAAAAATCTATTACTTTCAAATAATACTGATTATTGCTAATACTTTTAACTTTTTCAAAATATTTATTTTTTTCAGTTTTTTCTTTTGAACTGATCCAAAAATTCTTTCCCAAAAAGAAATTTTTTCTATCTTCAGAAATATTTGTTTTCAAATATTCTGAAATATACTTCTCTTTTTTAGGATCATTCTCTGTTCTAGTCAAAAAATAGAATTCTATCAATCTTTCCAAAGCAACGTAATTTCTTTTATCCTTTAAATAAATTTTTTCCCATTTATCCCTATCTTCTGTTGATACTTCCCCATCTTCGTTTTTCGTTGTAAATCCCTCTCCAGTTTCTTTATCCAATTTCACAGTTTCATCTATAATTTCCTGCTTCACCCCAACTTTTGACAAATCCTGCTGAATTTTTTCCTTTATTGTTAAAGCATCTAAATTTAGGGTTAAGATGCAAAATAATGTTAATGATAAAAATATTTTTTTCATGCCTATTTCCCTTCTTGATTTTCAATTACCTCTTCAAAAATCGACAATGTCATACCATCCAGTTTTATTTTTTTTGCTAAAAATGCTCCTTTCCTGCTGGAAGCAAGAAATGCACAAGGCTCGGAAACACCGTATACTCCGATTTGATTTTTTACAAATTCTGAACGTTCTTCAACTAAATCTTCTACTTTTAATATTTCTTCCTTATCAAAAAATTTAATTGGAATTCCAAGTTCTTCCATTGCCTCAATAAGTCCAATTTCATCAGATTTTACCCAGGCAGATGCTGCCATTTTTATAGCCGAAAGCTCTAAATTCTGTTTATCCATTGCATATTTTAGTTTTTCGATAATGTGTTCCTTGCTAACTCCTCTTTTACATCCAATACCAATAAAAATATTCTGCGGAATAATTTTTGAGATTTCAATATTTTTTCTATTTGATACAATTATTGCTCCAGCACTATTTTCATCGTGATTTACAATATTTTTTGGTAAATGAAGGCTTACATTTTCTCCATTTACAATTAACGAAGTTACTCTCTTTGCTCCATCCAAATCATTCAATTTGGCTTTGATTTTTTGTGATAATGTATCAACTGCTATTTTTCCGCCAACATCGGATGCCGTTGTAATTACTGGAATTGCTCCTATTTCACTAGCAATCTTTTTACATTCTTCATTTGCCCCTCCAAGATGTCCCGAAAGTAATGAAATCACAAAATTAGCGTGATCATCAATCGTTATAACTGCAGGATCAGTATCTTTGCTTTTAAATTTTCCTTCAATAATTCTCACAACTGCCCCAGTCGCCGCAACAAATATGTGTAAATCATATTTATTAAATGTCTTTTCCAGTAAAATTGGCACTCTTTCATTTATTATAATTAAATTTTCGTTATTTTCATTTTCAAGATTTAGCAAGTTAGCTACTCTTCCTGATACGTAAATATGCAAATTATTGTACACATTTTCTTTTACTTTTAAACAAGTTTCATATCCGTTTTTGCTTACGCAATATACTGCTGTTCTCATTTTTTCTCCTTTTTTCTATTTCTTTATAAATTTAATTTCTATTTTATCTTCATCAATTACGCTGCCATTCACAATATATTTTCCATTTTTATCTTCCAGTTCTCTTGCTGATTTCCACTTGAGTGTTTTAAAATCTATATTTTCAATTTTTTTAGTCTTTACAAAATTAAATCCTGAAAAATAATCATAAAAAATTACAAATAAATTATTTTCATCTCGAACATATATAATTTTTTCTGTTATTGGCTCTTTCATAACTTGAAATTTTTCAGGTTTTACATCTTTTAATTCAAGACCAAACAAATAAACTTTATTTTTATCTTTTCCAAAATCATCTTTATTTTCTATATTTTCAAAATATAATACTTCAAATGATTTTACATCTACATTTTGAACTTCTTGTATATCCGCATATTCTTTACTAAAATAAACTTTTTTATCGTCTTTTGTATAATAAGGATTTAGCACTTTAAAATTTTTAGGATTTAATCCTTTCAGCTCTTTTACCATTTCATCTTTTCCATCTATAAAATTTATGTAATATGCTTTATTTTTATCTTTTGCATACATAAAATAATCTTTTTCATAATCTTTTACTATTTGAAAATTTTTTCCATCCACATTTAAAACTGTTCCGTCATTAGAATAAAATTGATTTTTATCTCTTACTAAATGTTCATTTACTCTTTCAAAAGTATACGGATCGGAATTTTTTATTCTTTCATTTGAATGATACAAATAATTTTTGTCTCTCGCAAATCCTGCATAAGCATCAATTACTTCAAAAGTTTTTGCATCTGCTCCATCTATTTTTTCATTTCCTGCATAAACATTATTTTTATCTTTTGAAAAATTTGATTCCATTATTTTAAAACTTTTAAAATCAGCATTTTCCAGTTTATCTCCTTGAAAATAGATATTATTTTTGTCAAAAAAATAACTGGAGTTATCATCAAAAAATTTTAATGTCTGTAAATCTATTTCTTCTTTTTTTTCTCCATAAAGATACACATTTTTTCCATCTGTAAAAATATAATCTTTTAAAACTTTAAAGTTTTTGGGATTCACTCCATCTATTTTTTTACCAATATAATAAACACTATTTTTATCTTTTGAATACCCTCCACCAATTAGTTGAAAAGTTTGTTTGTCAACATTTTTTAAAATTTTTGGAGATATTATCCTATTATCTAAATCGTCAGGAAATCCTCCACCAGTTGGCAATAAAATATATAATCCATTTTTGTCCTTTAAATAAATCAAAAATTCATCTGCCATTATTTCAAGAGTTTTTATATCTATATTATTTACTTTGTTCTCAAAAAAATAAAGATTATCTTTTCCCAATCCATAACTAATTTTTGATAACGATTTAAAACTTTTAGGATCTGCTTCATTAAGAACATATTCACTGTAATAAACATTATTTTTATCTTTTGCATATTCATTATCTTCAAATATTTCAAAAGTCTTTGCATCAGCTCCCTCAATTTTTCTATTTATGTAATAAACTTCTCCGTCTTCTATTCCATAATTTTCATTTAATTTTTTATTTTCTGAAAAAATCAGATTACTAATTAAAAATATCAGTAAAAATATTTTAATAAAAATTTTTTTAATATCTTGCACCCCTTCCTTAAATTTTCTAAACTTCCATCCTGAATACATTAATAACTGCAGTTTCATAAGGATGAGCCTCTTTTACCAGATAATATGCCAGTTCCTCAAATTCTCTTTTTACCCTGAACTTCATTATTTTTTCATCTGCAACACTTGATTTTCCCACTTCTCCATCAAAAGGACTTCCACCTTCCAGAGTTTTCCAATGCCCAATTGTATCAGATGTAGAGTAGACATCAGCATAAAACCCTTCTGTCAGTAAGGAATATCTCTGCAGATTTTCCACAATTTTCTCTACATATTTTTCCGGTACAAAAACCTCAAAAGAACTGTATTCTTGCTTAAATTCCAATTTTGACCCTATTAGGTCATCATTTTCATAATCTAAAGTCAGATAAAAGAATGGAGAGTTTTCAAATAGCAGTTTCAGGAAAATCTTATCTCCTTCCCATAACCTAAGATTAAGAATTTCATCTTTTGAAATCCATTTTAAATCCCCTTCATCACATTCTTTCTCTACTCCATTAAAATCGGAACTCGTATAAAGGTACATAAATAAAGGCTCATCAGCATTATAGTTGAAAATCACAAGTCCCCTGTACTCAAAACTGTTAAGCTCATAGCCTGTTTCTTCCCTGACTTCCCTTCTCAGACATTCTTCAGGAGTTTCCCCATTTTCCAGCTTTCCTCCTACACCAAGCCATTTTCCCTTATTTATATCTATTTCCTTTTTATTTCTATGTAACATCAGATATTTATTATCCTTTTCAAGATAACACAATGTTGTAATCATATTTTCTCCTGTTCATAAATTCTTTTTCAATTAAAATCTATTTATTTTATAATTTTTCTCTTTTCTGAATTTATATCTTTTGTAATTATAACATATTTTTTGAAAAAATACTTTTAATTTTTGTAATGATTTCAAATTACTTTATAAAAAAATAATATTATATTGTTCAAAATAATCTGAAAATGCGAATTAAATCTGTATAATTTAATAATAAAATTTTCTAAATTATAACTTAAATTTTATACTAATATAAAAAATATATAATAACATCATTTTAAAACTGAATTCAATATATATAGAAATTTAACGAATATATATTTAATAATATTAAAACACTTTGAATCACTATTAAACAAGGAATATTTAGTTTTTATAGTTAAATATTTGTAAGGTATAATTAGTTTAAACAAGTTTTATTCAAAAATTTACAAATGAAAAACTAATATGAAAATGTTATAATACGATTTAGTAAAATTATTTAGAAATGAAAAGAGGAAAGAAAAGTAAAATGGGAAAAAAAGTAAAAATTGGGAGAAAAAGTAAAAAGTTATTATTTTCTATGGTATTTTTGGCTATATCAGCATTTTCTTTTGCTGATGGTGAAGATTATCAGGACTATAAAGCGCTGTTAATCGGAGATGTAAATGGGAATATTATAAAGGAGGACAATAGTTCTGATGTTCGTCCATTAGCTTCAGTAACAAAAATTATGACATCAATATTAACATTGGATAAAATAAAAAACGGACAAATTTCATATGATGATAAAGTAACAGTTTCAGCAAAAGCTGCTTCAGTTCCATATGGAATAAAATTAACTGCTGGAAAGCAATATACAGTAAGAGATTTGTTAAAGGCAACAATTATAAAATCATCAAATAATGCTGCATACGCTCTTGCAGAGTATGTTGGAGGGGATGTTTCGAATTTTGTACATTCCATGAATGAAAAAGCTAGAAGTTATGGATTAAATTCTCTTAGATATTGTTCTCCACATGGATTGCCACCTAGTTATACAGGTTCATGCATGGATCAAGGAAATGCAAAAGATTTGTATAAACTTGCTCAAATAACACTAAAAGATTATAGTGAATACTTGAACTTCTCAAAAAATAAGACAGATTATGTAGACAACGGAAATACAAAGGTAACTTCAACAAATGCACTTTTAGGAAATGTACTAGGAGTGGATGGAATAAAAACAGGATACCACAACGCAGCAGGATCAAACATTGTTCTAACCGCAAATAGAGGAAACGATAGAATGATAGCTGTTATTTTAGGATCAAACAGAGCAAAAGATAGAAACGCCATAGGAGCAAGAGAAATAAATAATTATTATACAAATGGTTATGCACGAAAAACAAGTGTAGCAACTAACACTTATGCCAATAATAATCAAACAAACGATAATAATAACAATACAGAAAACCATTCTCAAACAAAAGGAAATAAAATAGAACAATTTTTCAATATGATTTTTAAAAAGAATAACAATAATGAAAATTCAGCTAAGAAAATGAAAATCATAAGTAAAAATGATGTAGTAGCAATAGCAACAATAGGAGATAGTAAATATAACTTGTATCCAACAAAGGATGTTGAAATAACTGCTACACAACGTCCAAATCTAAATTATACAATAAATTTAAATTCAGGAGTTAATAAAAAAAGTGTAGGAAAAGTAGTAGGGACATATGTTGCAACTGATGGAACATTAACTTACAGCGGAGAATTAATTATGAAATAAACTAAAATAAAAATAGAGCTGTTTTTTAACGGCTCAATTTTATTGTTTTATAGATAAACAATTTTGAATATACAAAGAAAGGAAGTACAATGTCAATTGGTGTATTTGATTCTGGAATTGGGGGGTTAACAGTATTAAAAGAAATTAGAAAAGTCCTCCCAAATGAAAAAATATATTATTTTGGAGATACTGCAAGAGTTCCGTATGGAGAAAAAACAAAAGAATTAATTATTCGATATTCAAAAGAAATAGTTGAATTTTTGCTAGAAAAAGATGTGAGTGCAATCGTAGTAGCCTGCAATACAGCAACGGCACTAGCTTTAAAGGAGTTGAAGGAAATATTTAAAATTCCTATTATAGGAGTAATTGAAGCAGGTGCAAGAACGGCGATAAACACTACAAAAAGTAACGAAATTGGAGTGATAGGAACAAAAGCGACAATAAAATCAGAAAAATACATAGAAGAAATAAAGCTTTTCAATCCAAAAGTAAAAGTTTTTCAGAAAGCTTGTCCACTTTTTGTACCAGCAGTAGAAGAAGGGATTTTAAGTGGGAAATTAGTAAACCAAATAATAAAAACATATCTTGATGATTTTGAAGAAAAAATCGACACATTAATATTAGGTTGTACTCATTATCCTTTGTTAAAAGATGCAATTAGTAAAATTTATCCTGATATAAAAATAGTAGATCCAGCAAAAGAAACAGCTTTAGATTTAAAAAGTATTTTACAAAAAAATAAATTTTTAAAAAACGATGCTCTTAAAAATGAAGAAGTAAATTATTATGTAACTGATGGACAGGAAAAATTTAAAGAAATCGGTATTATGTTTTTAGAAGAAAATATTAAAAAAGTAGAGCTCGTTAAATTATAATAATAGAAATAGTTATAACATATTATAAAGAAAGGAAATAAATGTTTGAATATATTTCTGGAAAATTAACAATCAAAAAAATTGATTATGTAGCCTTAGATATAAATGGTTTGGCGTATAAAGTATATGTATCCTTAAAAACGTTTGAAAAATTAGATAACATTGGAAATGATGAAAAATTATACATTTATACAAATGTAAAGGAAGATGATATTTCATTATATGGTTTCAAAACACAAAATGAAAGAGAACTTTTCAAGGCACTAATAAGTATAAGCGGTGTAGGACCTAAACTTGGAATTGCAATATTATCGACATTTAATACACGAGAAATTATAGACATTGTAAATGAAAATGAGTCAAAGATTTTTACAAGAGTTCCAGGGCTAGGAATAAAAAAAGCCCAAAAAATAATTTTAGACTTAAAAGATAAAGTAAAAAAACTAGATTTAACAGAAACAATAGAAGAAATCAGTGATATATCATCAGGTAAATTAATAACATCAAACACATCAAATCCAAAATTACTACTAATGAAAGAAGATTTAAAGTTAGCTTTAGAATCTTTAGGATACATAAATAGTGATGTTTCTAAATGGATAACAGATAAGGAATTAGCACAAGTGAAAGATATAAGTGAAGCTATAAAAATGATTTTACAAAAAATTCAAAAATAAAAAGTACTTGGAAAGAAGGTAAAACTTCAAAGTACAAAATATTTCACAGAATACAAATTAAAATTAGATTTTAAAGCACTTTCTAAGAAATAAAAAATAGACTACGAATAAAAATATTCAAAAACACAAATTTTTTGAAAAAAAGTAGTTGACAAATAAATTCAGTTATGATAATATATATCTTGTCGATACGAAATCGTGTCGCAGGACAATTGAGATAAGAATAGAAGAAGCAATAATGTGTAAAAGATAAATAATAGTCAAGAGCTCTTGTTGTAAAACAAGATTCTCGTCAAGATAAAGGTGAAATTTAAATATATGTAAAATATATTGAATGAAGAGTTTGATCCTGGCTCAGGATGAACGCTGACAGAATGCTTAACACATGCAAGTCTTTGGCAAATCTGTGCTTGCACAGCCTAGCCAAGGCGGACGGGTGAGTAACGCGTAAAGAACTTGCCCTGCAGATAGGGATAACAGACGGAAACGACTGATAACACTTGATACAATTGCCGGCACGCATGTGCCTGGCAATGAAAAGAGATGCTGCAGGAGAGCTTTGCGTCCTATTAGCTTGTTGGTGAGGTAACGGCTCACCAAGGCGATGATAGGTAGCCGGCCTGAGAGGGTGAACGGCCACAAGGGGACTGAGATACGGCCCTTACTCCTACGGGAGGCAGCAGTGGGGAATATTGGACAATGGGGGCAACCCTGATCCAGCAATTCTGTGTGCACGAAGAAGGTTTTCGGATTGTAAAGTGCTTTCAGCAGGGAAGAAGAAAGTGACGGTACCTGCAGAAGAAGCGACGGCTAAATACGTGCCAGCAGCCGCGGTAATACGTATGTCGCAAGCGTTATCCGGAATTATTGGGCATAAAGGGCATCTAGGCGGCCAGACAAGTCTGGGGTGAAAACTTGCGGCTCAACCGCAAGCCTGCCCTGGAAACTGTTTGGCTAGAGTGCTGGAGAGGTGGACGGAACTGCACGAGTAGAGGTGAAATTCGTAGATATGTGCAGGAATGCCGATGATGAAGATAGTTCACTGGACGGCAACTGACGCTGAAGTGCGAAAGCTAGGGGAGCGAACAGGATTAGATACCCTGGTAGTCCTAGCTGTAAACGATGATTACTGGGTGTGGGCATGAAGAGTGTCCGTGCCGAAGCAAATGCGATAAGTAATCCGCCTGGGGAGTACGGCCGCAAGGCTGAAACTCAAAGGAATTGACGGGGACCCGCACAAGCGGTGGAGCATGTGGTTTAATTCGACGCAACGCGAGGAACCTTACCAGATCTTGACATCCTACGAATGCCTGTGAGAACAGGCAGTGCCTTCGGGAACGTAGAGACAGGTGGTGCATGGCTGTCGACAGCTCGTGTCGTGAGATGTTGGGTTAAGTCCCGCAACGAGCGCAACCCCTATCGTTAGTTACCATCATTAAGTTGGGGACTCTAGCGAGACTGCCTGCGAAGAGCAGGAGGAAGGTGGGGATGACGTCAAGTCATCATGCCCCTTATGATCTGGGCTACACACGTGCTACAATGGCCGGTACAGAGAGCTGCAAAGCGGCAACGCCAAGCGAATCTTTAAAGCCGGTCCAAGTTCGGATTGAAGTCTGCAACTCGACTTCATGAAGCTGGAATCGCTAGTAATCGCAGATCAGCAATGCTGCGGTGAATACGTTCTCGGGTCTTGTACACACCGCCCGTCACACCACGAGAGTTGTTTGCACCTGAAGCTGCCGGTCTAACCGCAAGGAGGAAGGCATCTAAGGTGTGGATAGTGATTGGGGTGAAGTCGTAACAAGGTATCCGTACCGGAAGGTGCGGATGGATCACCTCCTTTCTAAGGAGTTAATTCATTACACTGCTTCTTC
>NZ_FNVZ01000001.1 GCF_900104625.1 Leptotrichia massiliensis | reverse complement strand
TTTAGGACAATGGGAAATGAATAGTAGGTAAAAGATTACAATGAAACTAGAGTAAAAGTTATTCTGGATAAAAAGCTAATAAGGGCACACGGAGGATGCCTAGGCAACAACAGCCGATGAAGGACGTGATAAGCTGCGATAAGCTGGGAGAAGATGCACATAATCGTTAATCCCCAGATTTCCGAATGGGAAAACCTGCATGTCTGGAGGACATGCGTGAAAACGGTAAGCCCGTGAACTGAAACATCTAAGTAACGGGAGGAAAAGAAAGTAAAAACGATTCCCTAAGTAGCGGCGAGCGAACGGGGAAAAGCCTAAACCGTGCCAGTGCCAAGCGGACAGCATTGCTGGCACGGGGTTGTGGGACTTCCATTAACGGATTGTCATAATGTTTAAACTGTATGTATGTAAGTAGAATCAGCTGGGAAGCTGAACCAAAGAAGGTGATAGTCCTGTAGAACATAAAATACATATAGTGACTGGAAGCACCCGAGTAGCGTCAGGCACGAGGAATCTGGCGTGAATCAGCGTGGACCATATCACGCAAGGCTAAATACTGTTGTTGACCGATAGTGAAGAGTACCGTGAGGGAAAGGTGAAAAGAACCCTGAGCAAGGGAGTGAAATAGAATTTGAAACCGTGTGCTTACAAACGGTAGGAGCACTTTATGTGTGACTGCGTGGATTTTGGTTAATCATCCTGCGAGTTATGATTAGTGGCAAGGTTAATAAAGTGGAGCCGAAGGGAAACCGAGTCTTAATAGGGCGTTAAGTCGCTAGTCATAGACGCGAAACCTAGTGATCTAGGCCTGTCCAGGCTGAAGCTGAGGTAAGACTCAGTGGAGGGCCGAACTCACCGCCGTTGAAAAGTTGGGAGATGAGGCAGGTCTAGGGGTGAAAAGCCAATCGAACTAGGAGATAGCTCGTTCTCTCCGAAATGCATTTAGGTGCAGCCTTGACGTTAAGATATGTGGGGGTAGAGCTCTGTATGGTCTAGGGGGCGTACTGCTTACCGAAATCAAGCAAACTTCGAATACCATATATTAATAGTCAGGAGTGAGTCCGCGGATGACAAGGTCCGCGGACGAGAGGGGAACAGCCCAGACCGCCAGCTAAGGTCCCTAATTATGTCTAAGTGGGAAAGGAGGTGGATATTCACAGACAACCAGGAGGTTGGCTTAGAAGCAGCCATACCTTAAAAGAGTGCGTAATAGCTCACTGGTCGAGAGTATCTGCGCCGAAGATGTAACGGGGCTAAGACATAAACCGAAGCTGCGGAGGCGTGTAAACACGCCTGGTAGGAGAGCGTTCTGTAGGCCGTTGAAGGAATGCCGTAAGGCCATTCTGGAGGTATCAGAAGTGAGAATGCAGGAATGAGTAGCGAGAAGGCGGGCGAGAATCCCGCCGGCCGGAAGTCCAAGGTTTCCAGGGGAAGGTTTGTCCGCCCTGGGGAAGTCGGGACCTAAGCATAAGCAAAATTGTGATGGCGAATGGAAAACAGGTTAATATTCCTGTACCACTATTATCGCTTGAGAGACGGAGTGACGCAGGAAGGTATGTGAGAAGACTGACGGAATAGTCTTTCTAAGGGCGTAGCATGGACACGCAGGAAAATCCGCGTGTCTAAATGTGAGACCTGATGGGGAAGTGCATTAGCATAAGTCACAGATCCTACACTGCCGAGAAAAACTTCTATCGATGAGAAATAGTGCCCGTACTGTAAACCGACACAGGTGGACAGAGTGAGAAACTTAAGGCCGACAGGATAACTCTAGCTAAGGAACTCTGCAAAATAGCCCCGTAACTTCGGGAGAAGGGGTGCCTGATATACTTGAGAGGAGAAACACCTCAAGGGGAAACAGGCCGCAGTGAAGAGTCCCAAGCAACTGTTTACCAAAAACACAGGTCTATGCTAAGCTGAAAGGCGACGTATATGGGCTGACACCTGCCCAGTGCCGGAAGGTTAAGAGGAGGATTGAGAGATTCGAATTGAAGCCCCGGTGAACGGCGGCCGTAACTATAACGGTCCTAAGGTAGCGAAATTCCTTGTCGGGTAAGTTCCGACCTGCACGAATGGTGAAATGATTTGGGAGCTGTCTTGGCTGGAGACCTGGCGAAGTTGTAATGTCGGTGAAGATACCGACTACCTGCAGTAGGACGGAAAGACCCCGTGGAGCTTTACTGTAGTTTGGCATTGGGTTTTGGCTGTGTGTGTATAGGATAGTTGGGAGACTGTGAAGTTAAGGCGTCAGTTTTAACAGAGTCGTCGTTGGAATACCAACCATATGCCGTTGAAATTCTAATCTGGTAACGGAGACAGTGCTAGATGGGCAGTTTGACTGGGGCGGTCGCCTCCCAAAGAGTAACGGAGGCGTTCAAAGGTTCCCTCAGGCTGGATGGAAATCAGCCTAAGAGTGCAAACGCATAAGGGAGCTTGACTGCAAGACTGACGGGTCGAGCAGGTACGAAAGTAGGAGTTAGTGATCCGGCGGTTCCGTATGGAAGGACCGTCGCTCAACGGATAAAAGCTACCCCGGGGATAACAGGCTGATACTTCCCAAGAGTCCATATCGACGGAAGTGTTTGGCACCTCGATGTCGGCTCGTCTCATCCTGGGGCTGGAGAAGGTCCCAAGGGTTGGGCTGTTCGCCCATTAAAGAGGCACGCGAGCTGGGTTCAGAACGTCGTGAGACAGTTCGGTCCCTATCCACTGCAGGCGCTTGAATACTGAAAAGATCTGACCTTAGTACGAGAGGACCGGGTTGGACAGACCTCTGATGTACCAGTTGTCACGCCAGTGGCATGGCTGGGTAGTCACGTCTGGAACGGATAATCGCTGAAAGCATCTAAGCGAGAAACCGACTTTGAGATGAGTATTCGCAGTATCCATGGAGAACACATGGTTGATAGGCCAGAGGTGTAAGTGCAGCAATGCATTCAGCTGACTGGTACTAATATTACATCTGCTTTTTAATTAATCTTTTACTACTACTATTTATTTCTCATTGTCTTAACTTGACAATTTAGTTTTTAAAGTTTGGTGATGTTAGCAGCAGGGATACACCCGGTTACATTTCGAACCCGGCAGTTAAGTCTGTTTACGCCTACGATACTTGGATTCGTCCCGGGAAAATAGGTAGTTGCCAAACTTTTTTCTTTTGTGTGTCTCCGTAGCTCAGCCGGTTAGAGCATCTGACTGTTAATCAGAGGGTCGTTGGTTCGAGTCCAACCGGGGACGCCATTTTTTTTTTAAAATATTCAAAAAGTAGATAAATTTTAAAATAAAAAGAAATAGAGGATGTGCAATATATTAATAAATAGTTTTGTAAAGATGAAGATAATATAGCATTATGAAAAATATAGATGACTTGGACAGGATACTTTCTGAAAAAAGTATTTTGTCTTTTTTTGTTTATAAGGTGGATAACTTTTCTTATAAAAATAGATAAATAGTATTTGTTTTCTTTATTTTGTACTTTATTTTTGATATACTGTAATAAATATATTGGAAGATGTTTGGAATTACGGGAGAAATAGTATGGATAGGATTATGGATATTTATGAAATTATGAGAAATGTTAGTAGGATATCTTTTAAGGCAAAGAGTTTGGAAGGGTCTTCGACAGGTTGGAATTATGTTGGCAAAGGGAATGTTGTGATTAAAGAAGAAGGAGATAGGTTGTATTTTATTGAAGAAATTATTCTAGATAATGATATTCGGTATAGTGATAGAAAATTATGGGAGTTTAAGGAAAATTATATTGGATTTTATAGGTTTAGAAATGGTGATTATGAGAAGATATTTGAGTTTTTATTTTGTGATGGGGAATTTATGATGAAGAAAGAATATTTGTGCAGTCCTGATTTATATTATGGAGAAATGAAAATTTTGGATAATAGAATTTGTTTGTTTATAAAAGTAAAGGGGGAAAAGAAGAATGAAGTTTTAGAATACACGTACTTAACATAGAAATTTAGTCAATTCAGGACTTTTGAAAAGTGTTGAAGTAGAGTGTGTTTAGTGTAGGCTTGTTTGATAACTATATGTATTTAGAATTTAATAAAATAAATATTCTGAAGCAGGGGTGTTACCCTTTGTGGAAATGAAAAAACTTAGGTTAGAGAATACATCTAGTATACTTGATACTAAACTTCGTTTAAATAATTAATTTATTAAACCTGTTCGATAACTATGTTGAATTTGAAAATGTAATGAGATAAATATTACTCTGAAGGGAGCGAGACATCTTATTAGAGATAAAAAATATAAAGTTGCCGAACGAGTCTATTAAAAATATTTTTAGCAAGAAATTAAAATGCAGTTTTTGCTTGTTAAACTGATTATAGAGTTAAAATCTAGAATTTATATTAAGGAATATCTGAAAATTTTCAAAATGATAAATTTTTAACAAATTTTCCAAAATCAAAAATAGTAAATGCTTATTTTATTGTGCTTTGTACAATTTCTAAAATCAAAAAAATAATATAGATTTTAAGTTTTCAGACACAGCCTATTTTTAAATATTGAAATAAAGTAACTTATACTAAATTCATTTAAAAAATAGTAATAAAATTTTATAATAATTAGTTAAAAAAATCAAATCTAATTTTTAAGTATTTGTATAGGAGATTTTTATTCAGATTTTGAAAAACTGCTTATTATTAATAAATAAAATTACAAAAGTATTTAAGACGAATACTTAATGATTAAATTTAATTATAGGATATTTTATAAATACATAGATTGTAAATAGTACAATCTTGTACAAAAGGCTTTGATTCGATGAATTTTCTGATTTCTACTATTTAAATGAGAAGTAGTATTAATTTAAAAAAATAACCGCTGTCTTTTACAACAACGGTTATTTAAAAATTCTAACTATTTTCTTTTAGATTATATTTTTTTATATAATCTTCCATCATTTTTAATGCTATTGGTTTCTGACACCTTTTAACAAATTCTAAAGCTGTTAATCCCCATTTATCTTTTGTTAATAATTGTAATCCTGGTTGAGAAAAGATTAATTTATATAGTGGAATCATCTCGTTTTCATCAGTAAAATAATTAAAAATATTTTTAAAAACTACAATTCTGTATGGTTTGTATAATGCTGTTATATCTGCTCCTTTTTCTAAAAAAATTCTGCATAATTCTGTTGTTCCAGCTATATCATTCCCTCCACTTTCAAATAAAGGAAAAAATAAAGTAGTTCCTTCCTTTGTTCTGTATTTAATATTAGCACCTTTATTTATTAAAAAAATTGATATTTTATAACATGCTTCGTCATTATTATTTCTTAAGGCATCATATAAAATATTACTTTTCAAGACACTTTCTTTATCTTCATATCCTTTTTCAAATAATTCTAAAAAATCTTCATATGTCCCTAACATTGCTGCTGCTGATACTGTTCTATATTCTGACATTTTTATCTCCTTTTTTAATTTTAATGCTTCATTTTTGTTTTTAAAAATATTTAAAATTTAAAGTTGTTTTTATTTTTGTTCTAGTATTCTTAATAATTGCCTTTCAGCACTTCTACTAGCACACATTTATTTTCTATATTCTTTTCAGGATATTTATCTATATTTTTTAATATATTTTTCTTTTCTTTTTCTGGTACTGAAATATATTTTATTTTTGCTTCCTTATCAATTCCAAATGCTATTCCAAATAACTTTCTTTTTGTATAGAACCATTTTTTTCCAACTATTTCATAAGCATAATCTTTAGCTTCTCTTAATGAAGTGAAAAATTCATCTTGATTAGCAATTTCTCGCATTTTTCCATTTTCATCATCTATATAAAATTTTATTTGCCTTTCTTTAAAAATCTTATAATTTTTTTCATAGTATTCTTTTCTGTTTGCCATATAGCGATTATTTGGACAATCCGATACATTTATTCTTGCTTTTTTTAAATGATTTCTATAAAATAGACCAATAGCAACTATAAAAGTAAATAACAATGATAATTTGAAAAACTTATTCATAGTTGATCTCCTTTCTTTACTTTATTCGTATTTTCAAATTATATTTTCTATATTATTTATATAATCTAGTTTAGATTTTAATACAGGAAAATTTTTAGTAGAATTACTCTTTTTTAGAAGTTCTGTTTATAAAAGAATTTAGATAGCGGTTATTTTTTTTTCTGTTATAAATCATTATTCGAGAATAATTTCTTTTTTTCTTTATGTTAGAAAATCTGTCTATTTTATTTAATATTATGTAGCGTTTAATTAATTTTAGAATGTTAAATAACTCTGTTAGTATTGGGAGCAGGAGTATTATAAAAATTAGCAAGTATGATTTTGAAAAATAGGATACGAGGACGTTTATTATGTCGTAGCCTTTTTTTAGATTTTTGTCAAAAAATAGACTGAAGATAAAATCTCTTATTAGTAGCGTTTGAATTAAGGCTATTGGGAACATTAGCAGTTTTATTGTTCTGAGGATTGAAAAAACAGATTTTTTTATTGTTAGAGTATTTTTTTCATTTAGCATTAATTTGGATACTATTTTTTCTTTTTCTTCAAATGGAAAATTGTAGTATTCATATTCTATTAAAATAAAAATTATTAAAAATGTAAACAAAAAATTATTTATAATTTTTTTGATATTTAAGCTAGTTCCCATCACACCAAAATCACTAATTTTTTTACTTTCATCCCGTAATTCAAAATTATTGTTTAATATTAAAGTTTCACCAGTTTCCAGCTTAATTATTTTTCCATATACTTCTCCTTCAATAATTTTTTTATTTTTTAGTTTTATTTTTACGGTATCCCAGTTGAAATAAATTATCTTTCCTTTTAGCCATATTGTTTCATTTTTTTCATTTATAAAAGATAAATTTACATTGTTATTGTCGTCAATTACTGTATCTGTGATATTTATATTTCCCTTTTGAGAGTTTTCGTAAGTAAGAATTTTTAAATTTTTATCTACTTTCCATTTTGTTTTTCCATCTTTGTTTACAATTTCGAGAGTGCTGTTTTTTAACTCGTCTATTGAATTTATTTCTGCGTTTTTTATTAGAATGGATTTTTTATTTAATATTTCAAGTTCGTTTTTGTAAGAATTAAGAAAGTAGACTACTCCAAAGAAAATTACAGCCATTGGAAGAATTTTTTTAATACTATAGTCGTAAAAATAAGCAGTAAAAATTTTCTTTTTAATAATAAAAGTTATAAGCATTGACAAAAACGATAATATTATTATAATAACAGCTGAAGCATATATAAAGTAGTTGTAGCCTTTTAGATTTAACGCAAGATTTAAAAATGAAATATAAAATAGGACTATTAGCAGAAACCTTAAAACATATCTATTTACATTTATAATTTGTATTTTGCCATTTTTTATATTTTGAATTTTTTCCAATTGCTTATTTATTTTAGTTTTATTTGTATTTTTTAATTTTAGCTGATTATTTAGCAAGGTTGATTTTTTATTTAGTTCATTTAATAATTTTGGTTCATTTTCCAGTTCTTTTTTTCTTTTTTGTATAAAAAATTTTTTGAAAAATTCGATAATTTCTATTTTACTTTTAAATAGTTCTTTCATAAGTTACCTCTCCTGCTAGCAAATTTTGTTTTGTTATTATAGCATTATTGTATTATATTTTCTATATATTCATTATAGAGAAAATTTTTAAAATAAAAGAATTGTAATGAAAACGTAAACGAAAGAGAATTATAAAAAAAATTAGGTAAAATGATAAAAGTATAAGATGAGAGAAGGAAATATTATAAAAAAGTTGATTGGAATTTTAGTTTTGATTTTACTTGGAATGAGAGTGATCAGATGTGAACTTTTTGGTTATAAAAGATTTGATTTTTTATAAAAATGGAATATAATAACAGTAATGACACTTTAAGTATTATTTAGGTTTTAGAAATTATAAAATTTTATCAGTGGATTTTATGAGGGTGTAAGTACATATTGAAGGAAAATAGAAATATGAAATAAATGGAGGAATATTGTATGGCAAAATTGAAATTTCCAGATAATTTTTGGTGGGGATCGGCTACTTCTGGACCGCAGAGTGAAGGAAGATTTAATAAAAAGAATAGAAATATATTTGATTACTGGTTTGATATGGATAAGAAGGCGTTTTTTGATGGTATAGGTCCGGATGTGGCTTCAAATTTTTATAATAGCTTTAGGGAAGATATAAAATTATATAAGGAAATAGGGCTTAATTCATTAAGAACATCGATTCAATGGACACGTCTCATAAAGGATTTTGAAACTGGGGAAGTTGATGAGGATGGAGTGAGATTTTATACAGAGGTTATAGAGGAATTTGAGAAAAATGGGATTACTCTTGTGATGAACTTGTTCCATTTTGATATGCCAATAGAATTGCAGGAAAAATATGGCGGCTGGGAATCAAAGCATGTAGTTGAATTGTTTGTAAAATATGCCAGAAAAGCATTTGAGCTGTTTGGGGACAAGGTGAAATACTGGACTACTTTTAATGAACCGATAGTACCTGTGGAAGCACAGTACATGTATCAGTTTCATTATCCGCTTATTGTAGATGGGAAAAAGGCTATGCAGGTTTTATATAATACAGCACTTGCTTCAGCAAAAGCAATTGAGGAATTTAGAAAAACAGAGCCGCTGAAAAAAGATGGGGAAATAGGAATAATTTTGAATTTAACCCCATCATATCCAAGGAGTGAAAATGAAGAGGATGTAAAGGCTGCCAAAATATCAGATGTGTTTTTTAATAATTCATTTTTAGATCCTGCGATTTATGGTAAATTTCCTGAATTATTGATAGAAATACTGGAAAAGGATGGAGTCTTGTGGGAAAGTACAGAAGAGGAACTAAAAATTATTGCAGAAAATACAGTTGACTTTCTAGGGGTGAATTATTATCAGCCAAGAAGAATAAAGGCTCGAGAAACGGAATTTGATATTTCTAAAAATGGCTGGCTGCCTGATAAATATTTTGAAAATTATGATATGCCGGGGAAAAGAATGAATATTTACAGAGGATGGGAAATTTATCCACAGGCGATTTATGATATTGCTAAAAATATTCAGGATAACTATAAAAATATAAAATGGTTTATTTCAGAAAATGGAATGGGAGTTGAAGGAGAAGAAAAATTTAAGAATGAACAGGGGATAATTGAAGATGACTACAGAATAGATTTTTTTAGGGAACATCTGACACATCTTCATAGAGCAATAGAAGAAGGATCAAACTGCTTTGGCTACCACACTTGGACACCGATAGACTGCTGGTCCTGGACAAATGCCTACAAAAACAGATACGGATTTATCTCGGTAGATTTACCAACGCAAATAAAGACAGTAAAAAAATCAGGGTATTGGATAAAGAAAGTTTCTGAAACTAACGAAATTGATGGCTGGGATATTAAAAATAATTAATAAAATTAGATACTTATGGTAAAATTATTTTAAAAATATACTTAAAAATTGAGGTTATTCTGCTGAAATTTTAGGTTTATATAATTTTTCCAGCTTGACTCTAAGCGGATTTGTGCATAAGATAAATTCTTTTAGAAAAATTTGAAAAAAAAATAAAAATATATTGAAAAAATGCTCTTCAAATGATATAATTTTATAATGCGAATAATTGTGAAAAAAGTATTAAATTAGATAGGAATCTGGAGAAATTTTATGAATAAAGCTGAAGTGTTTCAAAGTTTCTTTAATAAAGTAGAAATATCAGATTTTGAGATAAATAATATTTCGATTAACTCGAAAGAACTTGGTAAAAATGATATTTTTGTTGCTATCAGAGGTGGGAACAATTTTGTTAATGAAGCGTTGGAAAAAGGTGCTTTTGCTGTTTATGACAGTAAAACTTTAAAAATAGATGAAAAATATGCTAATCGTGCATTTTTTGTAAATGATAGTGTTGAATTTTTACAAAATTTTGCTAGGGAATGGCGAAAAAATTTAGATATAAAAGTAATTGGAATTACGGGAAGTAATGGAAAAACTACTGTAAAGGACATGATTTACCATTTGCTTTCACAAAAATATAAAGGAAAAAAGACTGAAGGGAATTACAATAATCATATTGGATTACCCTTCACTTTGTTGCGTGCTGAAGAAGATGACAAATTTATTATTCTAGAAATGGGAATGAGCGGTTTTGGAGAAATTGATCTTCTTGGGCAGATTGCATTGCCTGATATTAATGTAATTACCAACATTGGGGAATCACATCTGGAATTTTTAAAAACGAAGGAAAATGTATTTTTGGCAAAAACGGAAATTATTCCGTATATTAAAAATACACTTGTAATCAATGGAGATGATGATTATTTAAAAAATGTAAAAGCTGAAAATATTGAAGTTGTAAAGGCTTTGAATCTAGGAAATAATGAGTTTAGGGAGAAGACGTCTGATTTTTATTATGGGGACGTTCATTTTAACGAAAATGGAACTGATTTTTTTCTGAAATATTTTGGAAAAATTTGTCAAAGTACAGTTGAAAGAAATTATAAGACGAATGTTCTAGGAGAACATAATGTATTAAACTTAGTTATGGCGATTGCTGTAGCTAAACAATTCGGAATGGAAGATAAAATAATCAGTGAAGCTGTGAAAAATATTGGCTTGACTGGAATGCGGTTTCAAATAATTGAAAACGGCGATACAACATATATTAACGATGCCTATAATGCAAGTCCAATGTCTATGGAAAAATCACTTGAAACATTTTCCCAAATATATAACGACAGACTGAAAATAATGGTTCTAGGAGATATGCTGGAACTAGGAGAAAATGAACTGGAACTTCATAGCAACCTTTTTAATACAATAAAAACTACAAAATTTGACAAACTTTATTTATTTGGAGAAAGGATGAAAAGTCTATTCGAAAAAATAAAGGAAAATGTGGACAATGAAAATTTAAAAAACAAGGAATTTGGACATTTTGATGAAAAAGAAGAAATAAAAGAAAAAATAAGACAGATTTCTGAACAAAAGGCAGTGCTGTTAAAAGCATCACGAGGAATGAGATTAGAAGAAATCATAGAAAAATAAATATTATAAACAAAGAAAGGAGAAGAGTTTTTTATTACTGTATAATTTGTTTAAATATGGATTATTGGGTAAAAAACTCTATAATAAAGAATGTTATATTTACTGCAAGAGTTATTTATAAATAACTGGAGAGTTTTACGTGTTTTTAAATCAATAATGTTGAGAGCGTCTGTGGCGTTTATGATTGCATTTTTATTTATGTTAATTTGTGGGAAACCTTTCATTGCTTGGCTTAAAAAGAAAAAATACGGAGATACAGCAAGAGAGGAAGGACCTAAGTCACATTTTGACAAGTCGGGAACGCCTACAATGGGAGGACTTTTAATAATTGGTGCAATTTTATTTGCAACTGCTATCGCTGGTAATTTTACGAATAAATTTATTGTATTTTTGTTTATAATTACAATTTTATTTACAACAATTGGATTTTATGATGATTATTTAAAATTGACAAAGCACAAGAAAGGGCTTTCTGGAAAGAAAAAAATACTGGGACAATTGATAATTACAGCATTAACATTTGGATTTGTATATAAATTTGGACTTGTAAGCAAAACAATTGATTTTTCAATAATAAATCCATTAATTAAAAATTCATATTTATACATAACTCCAATTCTGTTCTTTATTTTTGTGGCATTTGTAATAATCGGCTCGTCAAATGCCGTAAATTTGACAGATGGACTGGATGGACTTGTGAGCGGACCTACAATTGTGGTAAGTATCACGCTTTTAATTATTACCTATCTAACCGGAAATGTAAAATATGCAAAATATCTAAATCTTTATTACGTTCCACAAGCAGCTGAAATGATAGTTTATTTAGCCTCAGTAATCGGAGCTTTAATCGGTTTCTTATGGTACAATTTTTATCCAGCACAAATGTTTATGGGAGATACAGGTTCTTTAACATTAGGTGGAATTTTAGGAATAATTGTTATTTTCATAAAACAAGAGCTGTTATTACCAATTGCTGGATTTATATTTATTATGGAAGCCTTGTCAGTTATGATTCAAGTCTGGCACTTTAAAACTTTCGGAAAAAGAGTATTCAAAATGGCACCAATTCACCATCACTTTGAACTGCTGGGATTACCTGAAACAAAAGTTACAATAAGATTCTGGATTGTTTCAATAATGACATGTCTATTAACATTTGTAATTTTGAAATTAAGATAAATAAAGCGGGGGATTTTCCCCTGCAAACTAATTAAATTATGTTTTTATTTATTGTTTTATAAAAAATGAAATTGTAAATAAGAATATAATAAATTTATTTTTATAAAAACTAATTTAGTTGAGTACTTAAGAATTTGGAATTTAGAAATATAAAATAAATAATAGAAAGAGGAAAAAATCATATGGATAAAAAGGGAATTGTATTTGGTGCTGGGTTAAGTGGGCTTGGTGCTAAGGAATTGCTAGAAAAAAATGGATATGAAGTGTATTTGATAGATGATAAGGCTGCAATGCCATCAGCAGAGGGAATTAGGCTTTTGAATGAGGAAAAGGTTGAATTTATAGTAAAAAGTCCTGGGATTCCGTGGAAGGCAGAACTTTTGAAAGTTGCCAAGGAAAAAGGTGTTAAGATTATTTCAGAAATTGATCTGGCTTATAAATATGTGGATAAAAATATAAAAATTATTTCGTTTACTGGGACAAATGGAAAAACTACAACATCTACAAAAATGGCAGAATTACTTAACTTTGCTGGATTTCGTGCAAAACTTGCTGGGAATGCAGGTTTTTCGTTTGCAAAATTGGTGGCTGATGAAGAAGAGCTGGATTATATTGTACTGGAGCTTAGCAGCTACCAACTGGAAAATAATCCGCAAATTCATTCAAATATCGCTGGAATAATCAATTTAACTCCAGATCATTTGACACGATATAATTCGGTAGAAGATTATTATATTACAAAGTTTGCGATTTTTGATAAGCAGACAGATGATGACTTTGCATTGATTAATCTGGATGATGAAGTTTTTGCAGAATTGTATGAAAGAAATGGGATAAAGGAGAAAATAAAGGCTCAAAAAGTTTATTTAAGTAAAGAGACAAAAGGAACAGTTTTTGTTTATGAAAATAATATTCGTATAATGAAGGATTTGAGTAAACGGGTTGATGAAATTCAGAATTTTGGTGAAAAAATTGATGAAATTTCAGAAATTTTATTAAAAACTGAAGAATTGTCATTAAAAGGTAGACATAATTTGGAAAATATGTTATTTTTGATAAGTTCAGCAAAAATATTAAATGTGAAAAATGAAAAATTAGCTGAATTTTTAAAATCAACGAACGCTCTTGAACATAGGCTTGAAAATTTTTTTGTGAAAGAAAATACAATATTTATTAATGATTCTAAGGGAACAAATGTAGAATCAACATTAAAAGCAATTGATTCATTTAATAATTCGATTATTATGATTCTCGGTGGAGATGATAAGAAAATTGATAATATGCCTTTGATTGAAAGAGTTAAGGAGAAAGTTGACTTTGTTTATTTAATTGGGGATAATGCTCAGATTTTGATTGACGATATGGAAAAGATTGGATATAAAAATTATAAAAATTTGGAAACAGTTGAAAATGTACTAAATTACTTGAAGGAAAATGTGGATTTTTCACAAAATCAGACAGTACTGTTTTCACCTGCAACATCGAGCTTTTGCCAATTTAAAAGCTTTGAACATAGAGGAAAAGTCTTTAAGGAATTGACACAAAAAATTTTAGGGAAATAATTTTTATTTTTTAGAAAAAAATGTAATTTAGGAGAAAAAAGTGAATAGTAAAAAAATATTGGGAACAAGTTTTGTAATTATTATTATAATATTTTCAGCATTGAGCCTTATAACGATAGCAAGTCTTAGTTTTCCAAAAGGGAAAGAAGGTTATTATCAATTAATAAAACAGGGATTGTGGCTGTTTTTAGGTTGGATATCATTTTGGATTACAGCTAATTTAAATTATAAAAAATATAAGGGTATAGCTAGATATTTATATGTTATAGGGCTTTTTGGTCTTGTGTTGGTTCTGATTGCAGGAAAAGCAAAAAATGGAGCGACACGTTGGCTTGAAATCGGAGGGCTTTCTATACAGCCTTCAGAATTTTCAAAATTATTTTTAATTATTATGTTATCCACACTTGCGTACAAGTATAAAACTCAAAATAAAATAAAGAAATTTCCTAAAATATCAAGTGGAATTATGATGTTTGTTGCATTCATATACATGAGTCTTATTTTATTGGAAAAGTCTTTTAGTAGCACAGCACAAATTACAATAATAGCGTTGACTTATTTATTTATTTCAGAAATAAAATTTTCAATAATTTCTACTTATGCTGCAATAATAGGAATTGGTGGATGGCTTGCAATAACAACAACTGGGTATAGAGTAAACAGACTTATTGAATATAAATCTAAAGATGGCGGAGGACAAACTGCTGAATCACTTATTGCCATTGCAAATGGTAAATTTAGTGGAAGATTTTATGGGAATGGTTTACAAAAATATAATTTTTTGCCAGAAATACATACAGATTATATTTTTTCAGGATTTGCTGAAGAAAATGGATTTTTAGGAGTTTTATTTTTATTAGGATTGTACGCAGCTTTGCTAATCATAATAGGAATTGCCTTGAGAAAAATAAAGGATTTGTATGCAAAATATCTTTTAAGTGGTATTTTCATAATGCTTACCACTCAGATAATTGGAAATATAGCGGTCGCAAGTCAGTTAATACCATCAACTGGAATACCTCTTCCAATGATGAGCTATGGTGGGAGTACAATGATAGTGGTTATGTTGACTCTAGGAATTGTTTATAACATACTGCGGGCATTATATAAGCAGGAAATGGGAAGAAACCTTGATAAACTAAGGGAAATGGATTATATGATGTAGAACTGAATTTTGACTAATAAATAAAAACGAGAGGGAAATAAAAATGGAAAAAGTAGTATTTACTACAGGAGGAACAGGTGGACATATCTATCCAGCCTTGTCAATTGCAAAAAAAGTTAGAGAAAAAGGCATAGATACATTGTTTATTGGCACAAAGCATAGAATGGAAAAGGATATTGTTCCGAATGAAAATTTTAGATTTATTGGGCTGGATGTATTGCCTTTAAGAAGTATAAAATCAGGATTTAAAATGATAACGGCAACGGCAAGTGCAATAAAACTGCTAAAAAAAGAAAAGCCTACAAAAATTGTGGCATTTGGAAATTATATAACAATACCAGTGCTAATAGCGGCTAATGTATTACGAATACCATATTATTTGCAAGAGCAGAATCATACAATGGGTCAGGCTAACAAATGGTTCTACAAAGGTGCAAAAAAGGTATTTATTGCCTTTGAAAATACACTTGAAAGTATTAAGGAAAAATATAAAAGCAAATTTGTTGTAACGGGAAATCCGTTGCGGGAAGAATTTTATGGGAAAAACAAGCAGGAGGAAAGGCAAAAACTTGGAATAAAGGATAATGAAAGAATGATCCTTATTATAGGTGGAAGTCTTGGTGCAAAAAACATAAATGAAGCAATTTTGAAAAAGTGGAAGACAATAACAGAAGATGAGAGAATACGCTTATTTTGGGCAACTGGAAAAGATAATTATGAAGCATCAACTTGCAAAATAAGAGATTTTGGAACAGCAGTAGTTGAACCATATTTTGAAAATGTTCCAGAATTAATGGCAGCTTCTGACATTGTAATCTGTCGTGCAGGAGCTTCAACTATTTCTGAACTTATTCAGCTTGAAAAGCCATCAGTACTGATTCCATACGATTTTGTTGGCCAGAAGGAAAATGCAGAGGTGCTAGAATATGCAAATGGTGCAAAAATTTTTACAAATGAAACAGTAGAAAAAGCAATAGACGAAGCTTTGTCAATAGTTCGACAGGCATCAATGCTGGAATTTATGAGTGAAAATGTAAAAACCTTGAAAAAAGGGAACTCAGCAGAAACAATAGTTGGAGAAATGGGACTTTAAGAATAAAAATTAGGAAAAAAATATGGAGGAAAAATGCTAACAAAAATAAATAATGTATATTTTAGCGGAATAAACGGAATTGGAATGAGCGGACTTGCAAAAATTCTGGCAGCAGACGGATTTAACGTGGCAGGTTCAGATCTTGAAAGAAAGCCTGTAACAGAAGATATGGAAGAAATGGGAATAAAGGTTTATATAGGACAAGTTGAGGAAAATGTAAAGGACAAAGGAATAGATTTATTTGTATATTCAACTGCGATTAAGGAAACAAACCCTGAGTACAAATACATTGTAGATAATAATATAAAAAAAATAAAAAGAGGGGAACTGCTTGCTGAAATAATGAACAGATTTGATGGAATCGCTGTGGCAGGAACTCACGGAAAAACTACAACAAGTTCAATGATGAGCGTAGCGCTTTTGGAAAAGGAGCCATTTATAGTAGTTGGAGGAATTATTCCAGAAATAAGAAGTAACAGCCAGATTGGCAATTCAGAATATTTTATTGCTGAAGCTGATGAAAGTGATAATTCATTTTTATACATTAAACCGAAATATTCAGTTGTAACAAATATTGAAGCTGATCACTTGGATCATCACGGGACTTTTGAAAATATAAAAAAATCATTTGAGCAGTTTATAGACAGTACAGAAAAAATAGCGATACTTTGTAAAGATACGATAGAGAAAGTTGGACTTAATATAAAAAATAAAAATGTAGTTTGGTATAGCATAAAAGATGAAACCGCTGATATTTATGCGAAAAATATAAGAGTGGAAAATGGAATAACAAGTTTTGAAGTTGTGAAAAAAGGTGAAGATTTAGGAACATTCAGCCTAAGTATCCCTGGAGAGCACAATGTTTCAAATTCACTTCCAGTAATTTATTTTGCACACGAGTTTAAATGTAATATGAAAAAAGTGAAAGAAAGGATCTTGAAATTTAAAGGTGCAAATAGAAGATACCAAGTTATTTATGACAATAATTTGAGATTGATTGATGATTATGCTCACCATCCAACAGAAGTAAAAGTAACAATCAATGCAGCACACAATACTGAAAAAGGAAAAGTAACTGTAATTTTCCAGCCTCACCGATACAGCCGTACAAAATTTTTCTTTGATGATTTCGTAAATTCATTAAAAGATGCTGACGACTTGATTTTACTTCCAATTTATGCAGCAAGTGAAGACAATACTTATGGTGTAACTTCAGAATTGCTTGCAGAAAAAATCGGAGGAAATGTCAGAGTACAAACTCAGGAAGAAATAGAAGAAATAATAAAAAATGATACAAATAGTGGGAATACCTATGTGTTTATGGGAGCTGGAAGTGTATCAAAGGTGGCTCATGAGATTGCGAATGATTTGAGAAAGATGGAAAAATAAGAAATAAAATCCAAAGAGGGAGAGAATAAAATAAAAAATGGAAATAATAAAAAATGCCAAGATGAAGGAATATTCAAATATGAAAGTTGGCGGAACTGCAAAAGAGCTTATTTTCATAGATGATAAAAAAGAATTAAAGGAAATTTTGCAAACTAGAAGTAATATTTTTCTTTTAGGAAATGGGACAAACACTCTTATTAATGATGGAAATTTGGATATAAGTTTTTTATCATTAAAAAGATTGAAGAATATAACAGTTGAAGAAAAAAAAGGTGATTATGATTTGGTAAGAGTGGAAGCAGGACTAGACTTGGATGATTTGATAGATTTTATGGAAAAAAATAATTATTCAGGGCTAGAAAATATTACTGGTATTCCGGGATCTGTTGGTGGGCTTGTAAATATGAATGGTGGAGCTTATGGAACAGAAATTTTTGACTGCATTGAAGAAGTGGAAGTTTGTAAAAACGATGGAGAAATTGTAAAAATTAAGACAACAGACTTGAACTTTAAATATAGAACCACTGAAATAAAAGAAAATAAATGGATTGTAGTTTCTGCCTTGTTTAAATTTGGTTTTGGATTTGATAAGGCTGCTTCAGAGGACAAAAGGGAGCAAAGAAAAACAAAACATCCATTGGATTTGCCAAATTTAGGAAGCACATTCAAAAATCCAGAAGGTACATTTGCGGCAAAACTAATTTCAGATGCTGGTTTAAAAGGCTATAGAGTTGGGGATGTGGAAATTTCCCCAAAACATCCAAATTTTGTAACAAATTTAGGCAATGCTGCTTTTAACGATATTATTTCAGTTATTGAACATGTAAAGGAAGTAGTATTTGAAAAATTTGGAGTAAAATTGGAAACAGAAATAATAATTTTAAAAAATAATGATAAATAATTTTAATTTTGAAATAATTTTAAATAAATTTATTTAATATATTGAATAAAATCAAAAAAAAGTGTATAATAATAGAAAAAACGGAGTTTTAAATATGAAAAAGTCAGTTAAAGTATTAATTTTATTATTTTTATTGGCAGGAATGATGTTTTTTGGTAAAAGATTTATTGATACAGATTATTTTAAAATTCAGGAAGTTCTAATTGAAGGGCAATCAAAATTACTAAAACAAGACATAGCTACTCAGCTAGAGCATATGAAAGGTAAAAATATTGTGTATCTAAATACCAATGAAATTGAAAATCTTATAAAAACCGATGTGAGAGTAAAAAAAGTATCGGTAAGAAAACTTTTTCCAAGTAAAATAGAGGTAATTTTAGAAGAAAGAGAACCTTATGCATACGTGAAAAAAGGAGATAAAACACTTTTAGCAGATAAAGATTTGAATATATATGGTGATATTTTGGAAGATCCTTCGAAAAATATTCCTGTAATAGAGTACACAAGTGATGAAAGTTTGGCTCAAATAAAGACAATACTTTCTAAAATAAAAAATAAAGATTTTTATGCTATGATTTCAGAAATAAGACAATCTGAAAAAAATTATGAAATAGTACTGATTAATAATGTAAAAATTATAACAGATACTTTAGTAACAGAAAAAAAATATAATGATGCATATAAGCTATACGAGAGAATAAAAAAAGAAAAACCCGTAACTTCTATGGATTTAAGATTTATAGATATTGTTGTGAAATCGTAAAAAAAGAGAAAGGAGAAGCTACTTTAAATAAGTTATAATAATCTAAGTAGCAAAGAAAAAATGGATAACTTTAGTAATGCAGCGAAACTGAAAGTAGTAGGAGTAGGTGGAGCAGGTGGAAATGCAATAAATGATATGATTGAAAGTAACATAACAACTGTTGATTTTATAGCTATAAATACAGATCAGCAAGATTTAGATAGATCAAAGGCACCTATAAAAGTACTTTTAGGAAAAGGAATGGGAGCTGGAGCAGACCCTGAAAAAGGTAGGATTGCTGCAAAGGAATCCGAAGAAAAAATAAAAGAAGTGTTAGAAGGAACAGATATGCTGTTCATAACTGCTGGAATGGGTGGAGGAACAGGTACAGGAGCATCTCCGATTATTGCTGAAGTTGCAAAAGCAATGGGAATTTTAACTGTAGCTATTGTTACAAAACCATTTAGTTTTGAAGGGCCATTAAAGAAAAATAACGCTGCAGTAGGTATTAGTAATTTACAAGAAAATGTTGATACATTAATTGCTATTCCAAATGACAGACTTTTTGAAATACCAGGAATGAATATTTCATTGATGAATGCTTTTAAAGAAGCAAATGGTGTTTTGAAAATGGGAATAAAAGGGATTTCTGACTTAATTACAAAACAAGGAATTGTAAATTTGGATTTTGCAGATGTAAAATCTATTATGCAAAATTCGGGAATTGCAATGTTAGGATTTGGAGAAGCAAATGGAGATGAAAAAGCTAAGAGTGCAACAGCTCAGGCATTAAACAGTCCATTATTGGAAAAATCTATTGAAGGAGCAAGAAAAATCTTGATAAATGTTACTGCTGGACCAGACATTGGATTACAAGAAATTCAAGAAGTTGCTCAAACAATTTCAGAAAAAGCTGGACATGATAAAGCTAATTTATTATGGGGTTATATTATGGAACCTGAATTAGAAGGAACAATAAGTGTTTCTTTAGTCGCAACAGATTTTGAAGAAGAATTTTTGACAACGAATATACAAGCTTCAAAAACAATTAGATTTGCACCATCAGAAGAAAAAGTGGAAGCAGAAAACAAAACAGAACAAGTTGATAAAGAAAATAACTATCAAAATCAAGAAAACGATTATGAAGAAGAAAAAATGGAAGATGCAAATGATTTTGTATTACCACCATTTTTTGAAGAGTAATTCATAAATAAATTTATTAAGTTTAAGAATATCATAAAAATACAAACTATTTAATAAAAACATTTTAAATAGTTTTATTTTTGTTTATTAATTTTTTTAAAATATGTTAATTAAATAATTTTGTTGAAAATGACTTGATTTTGCTATTTTTTTTTGATATAATTATAGAACCTGCTCTATTTATGGAAGTAGGGCTAAAAAGCCATAGGAAAGGAGAAAGAAATGAGAAATTACGAAATTATGTTTATTTTGTCTACACAATTGACAGATGAAGAAAAACAAGCTGGAGTTGCATTTGTAGAAAAAACATTGACAGCTGGTGGAGCAACTGAAGTTAAAACAGAAATCTGGGGAGATAGAAAATTAGCTTACCCAATTAAGAAAAAAGAAAATGGATATTATGTTTTAACAACATTCCAAGCTGATGGAACTCAATTTACTGAAATTGAAGCAAAATTAAACATTAACGAATCACTTTTGAAATATATGATTGTTAAAAATGACTAATTTGAAATAACTTAAATTATAAGAGGGTTAATACTTATAAATTAAATTTGAGGTTTTGTTATTTTAAATTGTAAAATAAATATAAAAAATTAGGGGGAAATTCATGAACGTAGTAATACTAATGGGAAGAATGACAAGAGATCCTGAGTTAAAATTTACTTCAGGAGGAAAAGCATTTGCAAATTTTTCGTTAGCTGTGCAAAAAACAAAAGATGTAGTGGAGTTTATTGACTGTACTGTTTGGGAAAAAACAGCTGAAACAATTGCTGAATATTTTAGAAAAGGTAATAGAATTCTTGTACAAGGTCGTTTAAGTGTAAGTAGTTATGAACAAAACGGTGAAAAAAGAAGAATGATAAGAGTTGTTGTAAACAGCTTTGAATTTGTCGAGAGTGCAGGAAATTCAGGAAATAACAGTGGATATCAACAACAACAATCTTTTAATAATAGCAATAATAAACCAGTGCAAAATGATGATTTTGATAATGATGATATGGATGACGATGAAGAGTTTCCATTTTAATAATAGCTAGGCAAATTTATGATTTTTGCCATAAAAGTTTTAGGAGGTGCAAATTAATGAGAGCTAAACCAGTTACAGAATTTAAAAGAAGAAAAAGACGTCCAAAAGTTAAATTTAAAATAGAAGATATTAATTATAAAAACGTTGAATTGTTAAAAAACTTTATGAACGATAAAGGAAAAATCTCTCCAGCGAGAGTAACAGGATTAGAAGCTAAAGTTCAAAGAAAAATTGCTAAAGCAATTAAAAGAGCTAGACAAATCGCTTTAATGCCTTATACAAAAATTGAAAAATAATAAGTTTTTGTTTTTATAAATTTTTAAGACTATTTAAAATGAGTACAACTTATTTTTAGATAGTCTTTTTTTGTGAAAAAATATGGAAAAATAAAGATTTATATTGTATAATGTATAAAATTACTTCAAAATTGGATTCTTATAAATAAAGAATTGATTATCAAGATAAGTCTTACTAATTCATTTTTGAAGAAATTTTAGTATATCAAAATTAGGCGGTAGTAAAATGTTGAATAAAAGTAGAGTAGTAATTTTGCTTTTTTTATTTGTTTTTATGGTGGGTTGTGGAAAAAAGGAGAATGAGGAAAAAAAGAAAAATCCAGAAAATGTACAAAATAAAACTACAAAGGAAAACATTTTTTCAAATAATTCGATTGAAAAAATAATTGAAACTTTTTCTACAAAGTCCAAGGATAATAAAATAAGCATTGGAGATTTTGAAAAATTGGTGTATGAAAACAAAAACTACTATTATGCTAAAATACATTCAAAGGGAGATGCTGTTTATGCACTTGATTATAGTGGGATAAGTGCTACCAGTATATTTTTAAAGGTAGGAAAAGTTGATGGGGCTAATCTTGCGATAATTGAAAATATGGTAATTAATTTGATACAAGTGTCTGACGAAAATATCAAGGAGTCCGAAGCTAGATTGATTTATACAAAAATATTAGCTACTTTGGGAGATAAGGAATTGTCAAGTTTGTTGACATATACAAATGGAATAACTTATGGCATAAGAATTGACTCTGTAACAAGTGAATTTATATTTTATGCAAGGGAATCGGAAACTGAAAATGCTGTAACTAGCATTCAAAATTTAAATTTTAAAAATAAGGATGAAAAAGTTAATAAAGTAGCAGTAAATTTAAAATAAAAATAATAATTTAAGAGATAAAACACAGGAGGAAAAATGAATTTAGAAGCATTATTAGGATTATTACAAGGACAGGATTTAGGAAAACTGGCTGAACAGGTTGGAGGAAACAGTCCAGAAGTTAAAAATGGTGTTGCGGCAGCATTACCAGCTATATTGGCGGCAGTTAATAAAAATGCAAATAGCAGTGAAAAAGCGGAAGGGTTGAATAACGCATTAAATCAACATGATGGTTCAGTATTAAACAATCTAGGTAATTATTTACAAAATCCTGATTTGAAGGATGGAGCAGGAATTTTGGGGCATTTATTTGGGAATAATACTCAAAATGTAGCAAACGCTGTTTCACAATCAAGTGGGCTTGACAGTCAAGGAAGCATGAAAATTTTACAAACGTTGGCTCCGCTTGTTTTAGGTGCATTGGGACAACAAAAAAAAGAAAATAACCTGGATGCACAAGGAATTGGAAATCTGACATCAAACCTTGCGGCAAATTTCGCAGGGGAAGGTGGAATTATGAGCATGGTTACAAACCTTTTAGATTCAAATAAAGATGGAAATGTTATGGATGATGTAATGGGATTAGTTGGGAAATTTTTTGGTGACAAAAAATAAAATATTGTAAAATAAATGTATTTAATTAGGCAAAGGGACTATTTTATTTTTAAAGTTATCTCACAAAAGCCTAATTTTTTTATCTAAATTTTTAATTATTAAGGATGGTAAATAATGAAATTTTTGATGGTTGGAATTGGTGGGGGAATTGGTGCAATTTTTCGATATTTGATTAGTGCTGTGCCTCTGAAAGTGAGCTTTCCTGTACAGACTTTTGTTACGAATGTTTTGGGAGCAATATTGATTGGGGTTGTTGTTGAGGTGGTGGCTGGGAAGCAGGTTTCACAGAATTGGAGTTTATTCTGGAGAGTCGGAATTTGTGGAGGATTTACGACGTTTTCTACATTTTCGCTGGAAACGTATAACTTGATTGAGAAAGGAAACAATTGGATTGCATTGGGATATGCGGTTTTGAGTGTTGTACTGTCGATTGTGGGAGTTTTTATTGGAAGAGGGATTGTTAGAGCGGCATAAAAAGTGTAATGTAAAAAATTGGAATATTTTTATTAATTTTTGGTATGAAAAAACTTGAATATTTAGTGAAGGAGTTAATATGGATAAGGAACATTCAATAGAAAATACGAAAAAATATGCGATACTGGAGGTTATGTTCTTTAATGGGTATTCAGTAGGGATGCAGAGTTTTGTGCTTTTGAGCTTGGCGATTTATTTTAATATGAGTTCTTTTTTTATATCAATTGTATCATCATTGCCAACAGCAGGATATTTGCTGCAGATATTTACTAAGCGGGTAAATCTTCTGCTTGGGAGTAGGAAAAGGACGATGGTAATAGCGGCGACTGTTTCAAGGATGGTTATTTGTGTTATGCCTTTTGCTGTTTTTTTTGATATAAGAAGGCAGGAAGTCTATTTTGCGGTAATGTTTATTTATGCTCTTGTTTCGCCTTTTTCAAATAATGTCTGGACAGCTGTGATGACAAAGATTATTGATAAAAGGGAAAGAGGAAAATATTTTGGGAAACGTAATTTGTTTTCGTCGTTGTCTACTGTGGTTTATACTTTGTTTTATGGATATGTTTTGTCAATACCAGATAGGAAAAATGCAATGCTCATCTTGACAACGGCAATGTCGCTTTCGGCAATAGGTTCAGCAGTATTTATGTGTCTTCATTATGTGCCTGATTCAGAAAGTGATATGAAAAAAGTGAGCATAAAGACGGCGTTTAAAAATAAAAATTTTGTTGTTTATTTAAAATTTGCTTCTGTGTGGCTATTTACGTGGGAATTTCTAAAGCCAATGACAGAATATTATAGAATAAAAGTGCTTGGAGTAAATACAATGTTCATTTCCCAAATGGGAGTTCTAACAGCGATATTATCAAGCATACTTTATCTAGTTTATGGAAAATTGTCTGATAAATACGGAAACAAGACAATGTTAAGAATGGGAATATTTTTTACAACATATTACGTACTTACCTACTTTTCAATGACTCAGGATAATAAAATGTCAATGCTTTTTGCAGCCGCAGTAATTGATGCGATAGGATTTACAGCGATAACATTAAGTTTGCTGAATCTTATGATGGAAGTTTCAGGCGAGCCTGCTGATGCGTATGTGGGAGCTTATGCTATGGTTTCAGGGCTTTCAGCAATATTAGCCGGATTATTTGGTGGAATACTGGGAAAATTTATAAATAACGGAGTAATTTATATTTTCGGGGAACAATTTTACACAATAAGGTTTGCCTTTGTTATAGGATTTATTTTGAGATTATTTTCATTGCTGGAATTAACGAGAGTTTATTCATTTGAAAAAACATTTGTGTATCCTGGCGGAAGCAGTAGAATAAAAAGCATGTTTTCCAAAATAATGTTTTCAGGCTCAAGATATGTTATTCATTCTAATAAAGGAAAAAATGAGGATTCTGATGAACAAAATGTAGATAAGGAAAAGAATGTTGATGATAAATTGGATGAAACTAAGGAATATAATTGATTTGTAGCCAGCTATAAGAGTAAAAAGTTGCAGAAATTGAGTAGTATAGCAAGGAATCAAGACCCCTTGTCAAAGAATGTAGAAAAATAAGGAAATCAAACATTAAAAAATATTGTGTTTATTGGGGTTTTTAGACTTTTAAAAATGAGTAAAAGTTTTGTAGAATAGGAGAATTTTATGAAAAAGATTTTAGAGAAAATTGGGAAAGATGAGTTGTTGGAATATTCACGCTTAGGAGATAGATTTTCTGTTGGGAATTATATTGGAAACAGTAATAACTTTCATATTTTCACATCTATTAATCCGTATGGAAAGTATGAAGGATACAAATTTTTAAAAGATGAAGAATTAAAGAAATTAGGAAGAAAAAAATGGTATTTAGAATTAATGAAGAAGAAAATACGAGAAAGAACTTTAAATAAAGGGAAAACTGTTATTTTAAGAAAAGATAATTTTTTTGAACATTTATTTGAATATTTTATAAAAAATAAAATAAGATTACAAATTTCTTATGACAGAGATTGGAATAACAATGGCTATTTAATTAAAAATTCAGATGAGTTTTTTTGGTTTCATTTTTGTGATGAAGAAGATGAAAACGAAGAAGAAATTATAAGAAAATACGGAGTAAAAATTATAAGAGCAGGAAAAAATGTTATAAAAGATATTATTGTAGAAGACGATGAAATTAAAAAAAATAAATTAATAAAAGTTTATGATTTAGAGGATGTTTTAGGTGATATTATTTTTCAAGATGATAATCATATTTTGATTAACGAGAAGGATTTATTTTTTGGCGATTATAAATTTACTATATTAAAAATTTCTGATATTGAAGAAATTAACGATAGAATTAATTTAATAGAAACAAAAGATATAAATTTAGAAAAAATTTTTCCAAATATTGTAAAAATGAAAATAGAAGAAGTTTTGAAAAAGTGCTTTGAGAATAAAATATTAGTGCATTTTGAGCATGAGAAATCATATTCTGAAAAATTTGGGATAATTGAAAGATTTGATAACAAGAAAATAATTTTAAAAGAAATAGATAAAATGACTGGAATTTTTGTTGCTAAATCGGAAATATTGGTTGAAGATGTTTCATTTTTATTTGTGAGAAATTGCAAAGTTTTGGGAATTGAGAAATAAAATTTATGAAAAAAGGCTTTGTTCTTTATTGAATGGAGTCTTTTTTTATTTTTGTTATGTTTTATATGATTTCAAAAATTTCATAAACATTGTAAACAAATATCAAAAATGATATAATTTAAAAATAAATTTAAATAAAAATAATTTGATAAATAACAGAGAAAAGGAAAGGAAATTTAATGAGTTTAGTTCAGTTTAACAAGGTATATAAGCAATTTGCAGGGGAATATATTTTGAGAGATGTTAATTTTACGATTGAAGAAAGAGATAAAATTGGGCTTGTAGGGGTAAATGGGGCTGGGAAGTCTACGATTATCAGGATGCTTTTGGGGGAAGAGCGGATTGATGGGAATGAGAATAATCTTAATGAGTTTGGGGAAATTGTGAAAAGTGGGGTTACAAAAATTGGGTATTTGTCACAGAATACAGAGTTTTCAGATGAAAAAAATACGATTTATGAGGAAATGATGACCATTTTTGAGGAAGAGAGAAAAATCTGGGATGAGATTCAGAAAGTTAATATGCTTTTGGGAACAGCGAACGAAGATGAAATGGAAAAGCTGATTAACAAATCTGCTGAACTTTCTTCTATTTACGAGGCAAAAAATGGTTATGAGATTGAATACAAAATTAAGCAGGTGCTTACAGGGCTTGAGCTTACTGGAGAATATGAGAATTTGTTGTTGCAGGATTTGAGCGGTGGGGAAAGAACACGTGTTTCACTTGCAAAACTGCTTTTGTCTGAACCTGACTTGCTGATTTTAGACGAGCCGACAAACCATCTGGACTTGATTTCGATTGAGTGGCTTGAGGATTATTTGAAAAAGTATAATAAGGCGTTTTTGCTTGTTTCTCACGATAGAATATTTTTGGATAATGTCTGTACAAAAATTTTTGAGTTGGAAAATAAAAAATTGCATAAGTATGATGGCAACTTTTCATCGTTTATTCTTCAAAAAGAGATGATTTTGAAGGGGGAAATCAAGCGGTATGAGAAGGAGCAGGAAAAAATTAAGAAAATGGAGGAATACATTGACAGATTTCGAGCTGGAATAAAGGCAAGACAGGCGAAAGGACGGCAAAAAATACTGGATAGAATCGAGAGAATGGAAGATCCTGTATTTAATCCGCAAAGAATGAGGCTAAAATTTGAAGCGGCTAAAATGAGCGGGGAAAATGTGTTGAAAGTTAGAAACTTGTCTAAAAGCTTTGACGGAAAAAAAGTTTTGAATAATATAAATTTTGAGCTTTTCCGTGGAGAAAGAGTTGGAATTATTGGAAAAAATGGGATTGGGAAATCTACACTTCTAAAAATACTTTTGGATAAGTTGCCGAAGGATACAGGGGAAATTGAGTTTGGAACAAGGTTAAAAATCGGATATTATGATCAGAATCATCAGGAATTTTCACAGGAAAGCACAATTTTACAGGAAATAAATAATTCACTTGACTTAACAGAAGAATATTTGCGAACACTTGCAGGCGGATTTTTGTTTTCAGGCGACGATGTACAGAAAAAAATTAGCATGTTAAGTGGTGGGGAAAGAGTCCGTGTGGCATTTTTGAAACTTTACATGGAAAAAGCCAACTTTTTGATTTTAGACGAACCGACAAACCATCTAGATGTTTATTCCATCGAAGTGCTGGAGGACGCTTTGGAGGATTTTGACGGAACAATGCTAGTCGTTTCTCACAACCGACACTTTTTAGACACAATCTGCAACACAATTTACTGCCTTGACGAAAACGGACTTACAAAATTCAAAGGAAATTACGAAGACTACAAAGAAAGCCTAAAAACAGCAAAAACAGCTTCTCAAGGAACAGACCTTGAAACGAAGGAAGAGAAAAAACTTTCATATCAGGAGCAGAAGGAACAGTCAAGAAAAATCGCAAAATTGAAACGTGATATTGAAAAACTGGAAAAGGAAATGGAAAAAATCACAGAAATGAGAGAAAACTTGAACGCAGAATACGAAAAGGCTGGAAAAGAAAACAATATGGAAAAACTGATGGAAGTGCAGGAAAAGTTGGACAAGTTGGAAGAAGAAGAGATGGAGAAAATCGAAGAGTGGGATGTGAAGAGTGGGGAGTTGGAGAGTTTGGAGTAGGATTTAAATTCATTTGGAAAAATTTAAAAATAATAAAAAATAATAAAAAATAATATTTAAATAAAAATACAAAAAACTTAGGAGGATAAAAATTATGCAAAATGAAAAAAGCTACGTAGAAACGGAAAGAATGAGAGAGCAATTAGAATTAGGGAGGAAAGAAGAAAAAATAGTAAACTGTGTGGATATTTCAGACAATCAGAAAGTGTTTATAAAATTTAGCACAGTTACGTATAGAAATTTAATAAAATGGGTTATTATTGGTGGAATTTCTGGGATTTTGATGCCTTTTTTTCAAGTGACGATGCTTGGTCTGATAGTTTCGGTATTTTGCTGTTTTTCGATATTGATGACGATATTGTTTAATGGGATAAGAACTGTGGAATTGAAGGAAAATACTTTTGTTACAAATGTTGAAAATGAAGATATAGATTATAAATCTTTGAAATATTTTATAATAACAACATATTCAGGGGATTTCCTGGCTTATAGAAATAATAAAAATTACTGGAGAACAATATCTGAAATAGCTTTTCCATCACAAACTATACAAAGTCTTCTAAAAAACCATCTGCTTGACAGAATCCCTGTTTCCAAAGAAATTATAAATTTAGGTGGGGAAGAAGTTTTTGGTGTGCGTTCAGAAGAAGACATAAAAGCCGATTACCGTAAAAGAGATTTTCTTGGAAAGCGTAGAGATAGAGTTTATCGAGCTATGAGAGATAAAGTTGTGCCTCTTGACAGACTTCAAAATGATGCTAGTAAAGTTTTTGAAAAGCCAAATAATAAGTTAATAATAAAAAAAGAAGGATTAGTTGTGGATGGTGCAATTTATCCGTGGAATAGGCTACAGCCAATAAAAGTTTCTAGAAATTTTGGAGGAATGTTAGAAATAAAAACAAGAGAAGATGAAATAATTTTTTCTGAAAGGGCAACAGCGGTAGTAAAACTTCCTTTATTTGAGGCATTGTATAATTCAATGGTTTTTCAAAAATAAGAATAATTTTATGAAAGCAGGAAAAACAAATGGCAAATAATAAATACAGCTCGGAAAATGAAAGTGACAAAATTTTAAAAAGGTTAGTTTCACAAGATGATGAAGAATTTTTGAGTAAAAAAAGGGCAAGAGAATTATTTGATAATGAAATATTGAAAAATATTCAAGTGGGAACTTTTGAAGGCTTGAAGGAAATATATAGGCATTTATTTCAAGAATGTTTTGGAACGGCTGGAGAAGTCCGAAAACACGATATTCGGAAAGGCGATACTGTGTTTTGTCGTGCGATGTATCTTGAAGATAATTTAAAGACAGTTTCTAAAATGCCTGAAAATACTTTTGAGGAAATAATTGAGAAATATGTTGAGATGAATATAATGCATCCATTTTATGAGGGAAACGGAAGAGCGACTAGAATTTGGCTGGATCAGATGTTGATAAAAAGGCTTGGAATGTGTGTGAATTGGCAAAATATCAGTAGAAATGATTATTTATCAGCGATGAAAAGAAGTATGATTAATGATTTGGAATTAAAATTTCTTTTGAAAGAGAATTTGACGGAAAATGTGGAAAGCAGAGATGTATTCATGAATGGTATAAATCAGTCTTATGAATATGAAAATATGAGGAAATATGATGTGTTAAACATATAAAGTAAATATTTAAAATTGGGCTAGTTTGCAGGAGAAGTTTCAAAAGAGTAAGGAGCGTGGGGATGGAAATAGTAATAGCAATAATAATTGGGATAGTTATAGTTTTTATAATGATGAATTTTAGAAATCGTAAAAAAATGGATGAATATGATAATTTTTCTAGAGAAAGAGAAAATAAAAATAGGAAAAATGATGAGGAAACTGATAATGTGGACAGATTTGGACATAGAGTTGTTTCAATAGATGATATTGTTGAAATTGATTATTCAAACAATTATCATGAAAATGATGAAGCAAGAAATGAAGAATATCAGAAAATTATTTTCTATGCATACGAAGATATGTTTTTTGGAGATTTTAAAAGGGCAAAGGAAAAATTGGAAAGAGCATCGGGCTTGAGCATAAAAGGGAATTATGAACTGGGGAAATTTTATTACTATTGTAAAAAAGATAGACAGAATGCAGTTAGTATGTTTAGTTTTGCATATAATGATGGAGTGAAAGAAGCGGCTTATTATCTCGGGATGATTGAGGAGATAGAGGGGAATACTCAGCTTGCGTTGGATTGGTATAATGAGGGAATGAAAAAAGGGGATATTAATTCAACAATCAGACTAGGTAAAATTGCTGAAGAAAATAAAGATTATAAAAAAGCAGAAGAACTTTATTTAAAGACAATTGATACAAAAGATGCTAGGATAATATATAATCTCGTTAGTTTGTACTTTAAACAGAACAGGAAAGAAAAAGTTGTTGAATGGCAGAAAAAATTGCTGAACGAAAAACAAATTACAGGATTAACTTTTGAAATAATTAAAAATATTGAGTTTATGCTTGGAAATGAAAAAGACAAAAAATACGCGGAACTAATTAATCAAGGAAATGAATTTGTGAAAAAACGAGATTATAAAAATGCTCGAAAATTATTTGTTGAATCGACAAATTATAATGAAAGAGGGTATTTAGCACTTGCAAAATCGTATTATCTAGAAGGAAATGGAGAAAAGACTAAGGAAACATTTGAAAAGGCGTATGAACTGGGAGTAAAAGAGGCAGCTTACGAAATTGGAAAATATCTAGATACAGTCGAAAAAAACGAAAAAGAAGCTGAAAAATGGTATAAAATTGGAAAAGAAATGGGAGATGCCAGAGCGATTTATGCTCTTGGAATGCTTTATGAATGTAATATTAACTTTGTTGAACAAGATAGAGAAGAAGTAAACAAATTATATGAAGCTTCAGCTGATATAAAATATGCATTTGGAATGGAAGAAATGATGTATAATAATAGAGAGAAAGATGAAGAAAAATCAAAAGAATGGGCATTTAAAATATTAAATGAATCAGGTTTGATCGAACTTGAAGAAATTATAATAAAAAATGTACAAGATTTGTTGGAAGAATTAGGAGAAAATCTTGACAATAAAATTTTAACAAAAGATTACGAAATTGAATATGATGAAGATTTGATATATTTTATACAAAAAAAGCTAGGAAATCCTAACTTTTCATCAAATTATTTTTCTTATTAAAAACTTTCTCCCCCAAAAACCCAGCAAACAATCCAATAAGCAATCCAGCCAAAACATCACTTGGAAAATGTACAGTTAAGTATAGCCTTGAAAAGGCAATAATAATGCTTGTTATCAGTACAGCTGGAAAATATTTTTTTAAATGTTTGTAAAAAATATATACCATTGTAAAAGATGCTGAAGTATGTCCTGAAGGAAAAGAAAAATCCTTTGGGGCTTTGATTAAAAGAATAATGTCAGATATTTCTGTAAAGGGTCTTGCTCTATGTGTGAGGTTTTTCAAAATTACATTTACAATAATTGCATTTATAATCAATGAAATTATCGCTAAATATCCGATTTTTCGATATTTTTTGATAGAAAGCAAGAATAATGTCACTGTAATCCAGATTAATCCGTGATTTCCTAAGTTGGTAAAAAATATCAATATGCTGCTTAGTAACTTAGAATTTAAGCTGTGTTGAAAATTGTAAAATTGTTTAATAATAAAAATATCAATATTTTGTATAAAGTTTAACATTTTTTCTCCTAAATAATTTATTTTTAGGGATATTATATATGAAAAAGTTCAAAAAATAAAGTGAAAAATAAAATAAATAAAACAGTCAAGCAAAGAATTCTGAATAAAACCTTGTTTGACTGCATTTTTTTATTTATTTAATTATTTTATTTTGCAATGTGTAAATGTCCAGCGTGATGAGATTTTCCATGCAAATGATGTTTATAATTAAATAACAATGCTGTACAGATAATTGTAACTACACTTGCGATTAATATTCCGTAAAATTCAATAGTGTGAACAGGAATGTTCTTGAAAAATCTTACAAATCCTTCTGGAGCAATTACAATGTAGGTTGTAACAACCATTGTCATAAACATTGAAGGAATTAATGCGAATAAGAATGGTTTTTCTTTCTTAACAAGCCATACTGTTGCAGTCCATAATGAAACTGCCGCCAAAGTTTGGTTTGCCCATGCGAAGTATCTCCAGATAATGTTAAAATCAATAGTTGTCAAGTAAATACCAACAATAAATAAAGGTATTGCGATTAAAAATCTATTTTTTATTGGGGCCTGTTTAATTTTGAAAATATCAGCAATAATTAATCTTGAGCCTCTAAAGGCAGTATCTCCTGACGTAATTGGGCAGGCAACAACACCAAGCACAGCCAGAAATGCTCCAAATACACCAAGTAATTGAACAGATGCCTTATTTACAACAACTGCAGGAGTTCCGGCAGCGGCAAGTTCTTTAATTCCGCCAAATACTGTCATTGCAGCGGCAGCCCAAACTAATGCAACAACACCTTCTGCAATCATTGCGCCATAAAAAACTTTTCTTCCTTCAGTCTCATTTTTTATGCAACGTGCAACCATTGGAGACTGAGTAGCATGGAAACCGCTTACAGCACCGCAGGCAATTGAGATAAATAAGTAAGGGAACATTGATACTCCTTTAGGATGTGGATTTCCTTTAAAAATTTCAGTAATTTCAGGAATTGCAAAAGCTCCTGTAAATTATCCATAAATTAACATTCCTCCAATACCAATCGCCATAAACAGCAATGCAAAACCAAATATTGGATAAATTTTGGCAATAATTTTATCAAGTGGAAGGATTGTAGCCAAAATGTAGTAAGCGATGATAATGATTGTAAAAGTCATGGCACTCACACCTGGAATCAGATTGTGAAGGATATCAGCAGGTGATTTTATAAACACTACTCCAACTAAAAGAAGTAAAACAATTGAGAAAACTCTCATAATCTGCTGCATCACAACGCCTAAATTTTGTCCCACAAGTTCACCAATACTGCTCCCCTTATCCCTAAGTGAAAGCATACCAATCAAGAAATCATGAACAGCTCCTCCAAATATACATCCAAAGACAATCCACAAAAATGCGGCTGGACCCCATAAAGCCCCTGCAATAGCTCCAAAGATTGGACCTGTTCCAGCAATATTTAGAAATTGAATCAGAAACGCTTTTGGAGTGCTAACTTCCACATAGTCGACACCATCGTAATATTCGATTGAAGGTGGCATTCTGTCAGGTTCTATTCCGAAAACTTTTTCTACAAATTTACTGTAAAATGCATAACCTAAAATAAGTGCGACAATCGCTAAAATGAAAGAAATCATAATAAAAACCTCCTATAATTTTAAATATTTATTTATTTACTATATAAAAATTTTTAAAATTATTCTATTAATAATATAATAGCTTGATTTTTAAAAAAAACAAGTGTAATTTTGAAAATATTTAACATAAATTTAAAAAAAGTTGTTGTTAATTTTCTAATTATGTGCTAAACTGAAATGATGACAGTATGTTGAAATTAAAATTAAAAAGGAGAATTTTAGAGATACTGGTGTTAAATAAAAAATTTTAGGAGGAAAAATGATAAAAGGAATAAAAAAAATGTTATATGTGACGACAGCAGGTTTAATGATGGCGGCTCCATTAAATGCGGCCGGGAATAATAATGAGCTAATTTGTATTGATCCAGGACATCAGGTTAGAGGAAATTCAGCTTTGGAAGAAATTGCGCCAGGCTCATCTACAAGAAAGCCAAAAGTTTCATCGGGAACAAGAGGAGTGGCAACTAAAAAATACGAATATCAGCTTACGCTGGAAGTTGGGTTAAAATTAAGAGATGCTTTAAAAAATAAAGGGTATAAAGTGTTTATGGTGCGTGAAACAAACGATGTAGATATTAGTAATAAAGAACGTGCAATCAAGACAAACAACGCAGGATGTTCATTATACATAAGACTTCATGCTGATGGAATTAATAATTCCTCAACACAGGGAGCTTCAGTTTTGACTTCTTCACCAAAAAATCCATACACAAAAAGTGTCCAAAAATCCAGCGACAAATTTTCACGTGACATATTATCAGAATACGTAAAAGCGACAGGAGCCAAAAATCGTGGAGTATCCTATCGTGACGACTTAACAGGAACAAACTGGTCTAAAGTTACAAATACGCTGATTGAATTTGGATTTATGTCAAATCCAGAAGAAGACAGAAAAATGTCAACACCAGAATATCAGGAAAAAATGGTAACAGGAATGGTAAATGGTATTGAAAAATATTTAAGAGAAAAATAATTTAAAATTTTAAATAAAGTGCTTTGAAGAAATTTGGATAGGTGCTTTATTTTTTTGTTGAAAAATATAATTTATGTTTTTATAAAATAGTCCAAATTTTGGGTATAATCTACTGGACAGTAAATAAAGTAAAATATTACATGAAAAAGTTTAAGCAAAAGAATATTTTAAGGTATGAAGGAACAAGCCAGAATGGAAAATAGGAAATTTAGGAAGAAAATTTAAAATATTTTTTGAAATAAGAACTCCTTTGAAAAATTATTGAATAAAAATCTTTTATAGCCCTTGACAAAAGGGCTTTTATAGTATAAAATAGTTAGGTTAGAACTCATAACTAAATTTTGAAAAAATATATTATTTATCAAAATAATGTGTTTTGAAGTGAATTTTAGAGTAAATCGATATACTTAAAATAGGTATGCACTTATGTTTGATAAAGTAAATTTGCAGGAAAAGCAACAATAAAAAACTTTGTCAAATGCAGCTTTATCAAATGTAGATTGAAGAAATGAGCTTTATAAAAAGTTTTAGTTTTGAAATATAACGCGAGAATAAATATATAAATCAAAGAAATTTGAGAGGAGGAAAACAGATGCCTACTATTAATCAATTAGTAAGATTTGGTAGAAGTACAACTGAGAAAAAGAAAAAATCACCTGCATTGAAAGGTAATCCACAAAAAAGAGGGGTTTGTGTAAGAGTATATACAACTACACCTAAAAAACCTAACTCAGCCTTAAGAAAGGTAGCAAGGGTTAAATTAGTAAATGGAATCGAAGTTACTGCTTATATTCCAGGAATCGGACACAACTTGCAAGAACATAGTATCGTTCTTTTAAGAGGAGGAAGAACAAAAGATTTGCCGGGGGTTAGATATAAAATAATCAGAGGAGCATTGGATACAGCAGGAGTTGTAAACAGAAAACAAGGTAGATCAAGATACGGAGCGAAAAAAGGGTAATTAATTTTTAAAAAAGTAAGGAGGACAATTAAGTGTCAAGAAGAAGAAGAGCGGAAAGAAGAGATGTATTACCAGATTCTCAATTTAACGATAAAGTAGTAACTAAATTCATTAACGGATTAATGAAAGATGGAAAAAAATCATTAGCTGAGCATATTTTTTATTCAGCATTGCAACAAATAACTGAAGAAACTCAAGAAGAAGGAATTGAAGTTTTCAGAAGAGCAATGGAAAATGTAAGACCTCAATTAGAAGTAAGATCTAGAAGAATCGGAGGGGCAACTTACCAAGTACCAGTTGAAGTAAGAAAAGAAAGACAGCAAACTCTAGCAATCAGATGGTTAGTTAGATATACGAGAGAAAGAAAAGAATACGGAATGGTAAACAAATTGAAAAAAGAATTAATTGCAGCTGCTAACAATGAAGGTGGATCAATTAAGAAAAAAGAAGATACATATAAAATGGCTGAAGCAAATAGAGCGTTTGCACATTACAAATGGTAATTTTATTTGTTTAAAAAAGATTGTTAAGTATTCAAAAATGTTTGTATTTTTACGAAATTCATTTTTTCAGAACTGGATTTATAAAAATATTGTTTCAAATTTTAAATATACTTTATAGATAAAGAAGTAGCTTACAAAAACAAGGAGGAAAAATTAAATGGCAAGAAAAGTTGCTTTAAAAGATACTAGAAACATTGGTATCATGGCACATATAGACGCCGGAAAAACAACTACGACTGAAAGAATTTTATTTTATACAGGAGTAAACCATAAAATCGGAGAAGTTCACGAAGGAGCTGCTACGATGGACTATATGGAACAAGAACAAGAAAGAGGAATCACAATTACATCAGCTGCGACAACAGCATTCTGGAATGGACACAGAATTAATATAATAGATACACCAGGCCACGTTGACTTTACAGTTGAGGTAGAAAGATCATTAAGAGTATTAGATGGAGCAGTTGCAGTATTCTCAGCAGTTGACGGAGTGCAACCTCAATCAGAAACAGTTTGGAGACAAGCTGACAAATATAACGTACCAAGAATGGCTTTCTTTAACAAAATGGATAGAGTCGGAGCAGATTTTAACATGTGTGTAAACGATATCAAAGAAAAATTAGGTGGAAATGGTGTACCAATCCAATTGCCAATTGGTGCAGAAGATAATTTTGAAGGAATTATCGACTTGGTAACAATGAAAGAATATTTGTTTAAAGATGAAACTATGGGAGCAGATTATGAAGTTGTTGATATTAGGGCTGAGTTGTTAGATGATGCTCAAACAGCAAGAGAACATATGATTGAATCTGTAGTTGAAACTGATGATGAATTGATGGAGAAATACTTTGGTGGAGAAGAAATCTCTGAAGAAGAAATCAAAAAAGCTTTAAGATCTGCAACAATTGAAGGAACTGTTGTACCTGTGTTGTGTGGAACAGCATTCAAAAATAAAGGGATTCAACCATTACTTGATGCAGTAGTTGCCTACATGCCGTCACCACTAGACATTAACGGTGGAAAAATTAATGGAACTGATCCTAAAACTGAAGAGCCTATTCAAAGAGAAATGGGAGATGATGCTCCATTCTCAGCATTGGCGTTTAAAATCATTACAGATCCATTTGTTGGAAGATTATCATTCTTTAGAGTTTATTCAGGAGTACTAGAAAAAGGATCTTATGTATTAAATTCAACTAAAGGTAAAAAAGAAAGAATGGGAAGATTACTTCAAATGCATGCTAATAAGAGAGAAGAACTTGATGTAGTTTACTCTGGAGATATAGCTGCGGCAGTTGGACTAAAAGATACTACAACAGGAGATACATTGAGTGCTGAAAATGCTCCGATTATCTTAGAAAAAATGGAATTCCCTGATACAGTTATCCAAATTGCAGTTGAACCAAAAACTAAAGCCGATCAGGAAAAAATGGGAACAGCTCTTGCAAAACTTGCAGAAGAAGATCCTACATTTAAAGTGTCAACTAACCAGGAAACTGGACAAACATTGATTTCAGGAATGGGAGAATTGCACTTGGAAATCATCGTAGATAGAATGAAACGTGAATTCAAAGTGGAAGCAAATGTTGGTAAACCGCAAGTTGCTTATAGAGAAACAATTAATGGAGCAACAGATGTTGAAGAAAAATATGCAAAACAATCTGGAGGACGTGGACAATACGGACATGTTAAGATGAAAGTTGAAGCTAATCACGGAAAAGGTTACGAATTTGTTAATGAAATTACTGGAGGAGCTATTCCAAGAGAATATATCCCAGCAGTAGATAAAGGAATTCAAGAAGCTTTAGAAGCAGGGGTTGTTGCAGGATACCCTGTTCAAGATATAAAAGTTACATTGTATGATGGATCTTACCATGAAGTCGATTCATCAGAAATGGCATTTAAAATAGCAGGTTCAATGGCAGTTAAAAAAGGACTTAGAGCCGCTAATCCAGTATTGTTGGAACCAATCTTCAAAGTAGAAGTTACTACTCCAGAAGAATACATGGGAGACGTAATTGGAGATTTGAACTCAAGACGTGGACAAGTTTCAGGAATGACTGACAGAAATAATGCAAAAATTATTAATGCAGAAGTACCTTTATCACAAATGTTCGGTTATGCAACTGACTTGAGATCGAAAACACAAGGAAGAGCATCTTACTCAATGGAATTTGAAAAATATGTAGAAGTTCCAAAAAATATTGCTCAACAAGTAATTGATGAAAGACAAGGAAAATAATAAAAATTTAAAAGAATAAATTTAGAAAAATAATTAAAGAACTTAAAAAAAACTAAAAATAACGGAGGAATTATAACAATGGCAAAAGCTAAATTTGAGAGAAGCAAACCACACGTAAACGTAGGAACAATAGGTCACGTTGACCACGGAAAAACAACAACAACAGCAGCAATATCAAAAGTATTGGCTGAAAAAGGACTAGCTGAAAAAGTTGATTTTGAAAACATCGACCAAGCTCCTGAAGAAAGAGAAAGAGGGATTACAATCAACACAGCTCACATTGAGTATGAAACAGAAAACAGACACTATGCTCACGTTGACTGTCCAGGCCATGCCGATTATGTAAAAAATATGATTACAGGAGCAGCTCAAATGGATGGAGCAATCCTAGTAGTATCAGCAGCTGACGGTCCAATGCCTCAAACAAGAGAGCACATCCTTCTTGCAAGACAAGTTGGAGTTCCTTATATCGTAGTTTACTTGAACAAAGTTGACATGGTAGACGATGAAGAATTATTAGAATTAGTAGAAATGGAAGTAAGAGAATTACTTACAGAATACGGATTCCCAGGAGATGATGTTCCAGTAATTAAAGGATCTTCATTAGGAGCATTAAATGGAGAAGCTCAATGGGTAGACAGAATCATGGAATTAATGGATGCAGTTGATGACTATATTCCAACACCAGAAAGACCAGTAGACCAAGCATTCCTAATGCCAATTGAAGACGTATTCACAATCACAGGAAGAGGAACAGTTGTAACAGGAAGAGTGGAAAGAGGAGTAATCAACGTTGGTGAAGAAGTAGAAATCGTAGGAATCAAGCCAACAACAAAAACTACTGTAACAGGAGTAGAAATGTTCAGAAAATTATTAGATTCAGGACAAGCTGGAGATAATATAGGAGCATTATTAAGAGGAACTAAGAAAGAAGAAGTGGAAAGAGGACAAGTACTTGCTAAACCAGGAACAATCAATCCACATACAGGATTTAAGTCAGAAGTATACGTGTTGACAAAAGATGAAGGAGGAAGACATACACCATTCTTCACAGGATACAAACCACAATTTTACTTCAGAACGACTGACATTACAGGAGAAGTAAACTTGCCAGAAGGTGTAGAAATGGTAATGCCTGGAGATAACATTGAAATGACAGTAGAATTAATTCACCCAATCGCAATGGAAGAAGGATTAAGATTTGCGATAAGAGAAGGTGGAAGAACAGTAGCTTCAGGAGTAGTAGCAACTATTACTAAATAGTTTTCTTTAAAGGACTTTCTTTAAGACATAAAATAAAAATAAATATTGCAGATAATGAAAATATTTGTTATAATATTTAGAAATGTAATAGAAAATAGTTCGCAAATGCTGAATAAAAAGAGAAATTAGGTTTTATAATCTAATTTCTCTAATTGCTAAAACAAAGAGAAAAAATAAAACAGGAGGAAAAACTTTGGATAAAATAAGAATATATTTACAATCTTATGATCACAAACTGTTGGATCAATCTGCTAAAAAAATTGCAGAAGTAGCTAAGAAAAATGGTTCAGAATTAGCAGGACCACTTCCATTACCTACAAAAACTAAAAAATATACAGTTTTAAGATCAGTTCACGTAAATAAAGATTCAAGAGAACAATTTGAAATGAGAATTCACAGAAGATTTGTAGAAATCAAAAATTCAAATCAACAAATCGTAAATGCATTAGCATCATTAAACTTACCATCAGGTGTGGGAGTTGAAATTAAGCAATCATAAGGCTTAGTACAAGTTGGCTATTTCACAGAAAATTGTCAACCAATATATTAAGGAGGAAAAATAAAAAATGATATTAGGTAAAAAAATCGGAATGACTCAAATTTTCGAAGATGAAAAATTAATTCCAGTAACAGTAATTGAAGCAGGAACTAACTTCGTTACACAAATAAAAACTGAAGAAAAAGAAGGATACAACGCTATCACGTTAGCATACGGAGATAAAAAAGAAAAAAATACAACAAAACCTGAATTAGGAATATTTAAAAAAGCAGGAGTTACTCCAAAAAGTTTTCTTAAAGAATTTAAAGTAACTAACCCAGCTGACTTTGCATTAGGACAAGAAATCAAAGTAGATGTATTAGAAGGTATCGAATTTGTTGATATTTCTGGAACTTCAAAAGGTAAAGGAACTGCAGGAGTTATGAAAAGACATAACTTTGGTGGAAACAGAGCTTCACACGGGGTTTCAAGAAACCATAGACTTGGAGGTTCTAACGCAGGAGGAGCCGCATCAAACAGTAATGTGCCAAAAGGTAAAAAAATGGCTGGAAGACTTGGAGCTGAAAAAGTAACAGTTCAAAACTTACAAGTTATCAAATACGATGTAGAAAACAGTCTTTTATTAGTAAAAGGTGCTGTTCCAGGACCCAAAAACGGTTACTTAGTTATCAAAAAATCGGTAAAGAAATATTAATAGGAAAGAGAGGAGGATAACATGCCAGTTTTAAATATATATAAATTAGACGGTTCACAAGCAGGAACTATTGAAGTAAATAATGACGTATTTGGAATCGAACCAAATAAACACGTAATGCACGAAGTTTTAGTAGCAGAATTAGCTGAAGCTAGACAAGGATCTGCCTCAACAAAAACAAGAGCAGAAGTAAGAGGTGGAGGAAGAAAACCTTTTAGACAAAAAGGAACAGGAAGAGCTAGACAAGGATCTACAAGAGCACCACACATGGTAGGTGGAGGAGTAGTTCACGGACCAAAACCAAGAAACTATGCTAAAAAAGTAAATAAAAAAGTTAGAAAATTAGCTTTAAAATCAGCTTTAGCAACAAAAATTAGTGAAGGAAATGTAATCGTATTAGATGATTTCACATTGGAAACACCAAAAACAAAAACATTCATTGATTTTGCAAAAGCATTAAACTTTGATGGTGTAAAACAATTATATATAACAAATGATGATACTGATAATATAGATAGAGATTATTTCTTATATTTATCAACTAGAAATATTGAAAAAGTTGCAGCAATTAATACAAGAGATTTAAGCATCTACTGGTTAATCAAACAAGATAAAGTAATCTTAACTAAAGAAGCTCTTGCAACTATCGAGGAGGTGCTAGCATAATGCATATTACTGATATTATCAAAAAACCTGTAATTAATACAGAAAAAGCAAGAAATTTATTGGAAAACAATGAATATGTTTTCATAGTGGATAGAAGAGCAAACAAACTTCAAATTAAAGATGCAGTTGAAAAACTGTTCAATGTAAAAGTTCAAGGTGTAAATACTTTAAACATTAAACCAAAAAACAAAAGATTCAGAATGTCAATGTATAAAACAGCTGCTATCAAAAAAGCAATTGTTAAGTTGAAAGATGGAGAATCTATTGCGGCTTACGAAGGATAAAACAAATTACAAGAATCATAACATCTATTTCTCGGGGATTTCCCCGAAAAATAATTTTTAGAAAAAGTAAAAATAACTATATTTTTTTGTGGAAATTATTTAGTAAAAATGCTATAATAGATAAGTTATGTAAAATTATAGAAATTATTTGAAATTTTTTGAATAATTATACAAATAAAAAGAGAAATAGGAAGAGAGGGAACATAAGTTATGCCAATAAAAAAATTAAAACCGATGACTAGTGGGACACGGCATATGTCGATATTAGTTAATAAGGACTTAGATAAAGTAAGACCTGAGAAATCTTTAGTTGAACCATTAAATTCATCTTATGGAATTGACAACTATGGACACAGAACAGGTAGAAACAGACATAAAGGACACAAAAGATTATATAGAGTAATCGACTGGAAAAGAAATAAAATTGGAGTGCCTGCAAAAGTTGCAACTCTTGAGTATGATCCAAATAGAACTGCAAATATCGCATTGCTGCACTATGTTGATGGAGAAAAAAGATATATCTTGGCTCCAAATGGACTTAAAAAAGGTGACATCGTATTAGCAGGAGAAGGTGCAGATATCAAACCTGGAAATGCGTTAAAATTAAAAGACCTGCCAGTAGGGACAGTTATTCACAATGTAGAACTTATGCCTGGTAAAGGTGGACAGTTAGCAAGATCAGCAGGAACAGCTGCAAGACTTGTTGCAAAAGAAGGAACTTACTGCCACGTGGAATTACCATCTGGAGAATTAAGACTTATTCATAAAGAATGTATGGCTACAATCGGATCAGTAGGAAATTCTGAACATTCATTAGTATCATTAGGAAAAGCTGGAAGAAATAGACACTTAGGAAGAAAACCTCATGTTAGAGGATCTGTAATGAACCCTGTGGATCACCCACACGGAGGAGGAGAAGGAAGATCTCCAATTGGTAGAAAATCACCAGTTACACCTTGGGGTAAACCTACACTTGGTAAGAAAACTAGAGGTAAAAAACTTAGTGATAAATTCATCGTTAGAGGAAGAAAAAAATAGTAGTTTAAAAATAAAGTCAATGTCAATATTGATAATACAATTTTTAGATGAAAAACGCAGAAATGGACTGTGCCAGTCAAGCAAACAGATAACATATCTAAATAACAGTTTGGCTGAATGTAAAAATATTGCTTGATACATTGAATTGAATATTAAAATGAGATGTATTGAGTAACATTTCTCGATTTAAAAAATGAAATAAGGAGGAAAGAATGGCTCGTTCATTAAAAAAAGGACCTTTTGTTGATGCATATTTATTAGAAAAAATAGAAGCATTGGGAGGTAAAAAACAAGTTATTAAAACATGGTCTAGAAGATCAACTATATTCCCTCAATTTATTGGACATACTTTTGCTGTATATAACGGTAAAAAACATATACCTGTATATGTAACTGAGGAAATGGTTGGACATAAATTAGGTGAATTTGCACCAACTAGAACTTTCTATGGACATGGAAAAGACGCTAAAAAAGGTAAAAAATAATTAAAATAACCGATATACATACATTGATGAAAGGAGAGGACTTTGAATGGCAGTAGTAGCTAAATTGAAATACCAAAGATTAAGCCCTCAAAAAGCAAGATTAGTTGCTGATATTGTAAGAGGGAAAAATGCATTGCAAGCATTGAACATTTTAAAATTTACAAATAAAAAAGCAGCATTATACATAGAAAAAACATTAAGATCAGCAATTGCAAACGCTGAACATAATAACAACATGGATCCTGATAAATTATTTATTTCAAAAATATTAATTGATAAAGGACCTGTACTAAAAAGAATCAGCCCAAGAGCAATGGGAAGAGCTGATGTTATTAGAAAACCAACAGCTCATATCACAGTAGAAGTTGATGAAAGAGAAGATTAATTTAGACAAATAAGGAGGTAAGTCTGTGGGACAAAAAGTAGATCCTAGGGGGATAAGATTAGGAATCACAAGAACTTGGGATTCAAAATGGTTCGCTGAGGGAAAAGAATACGTAAACAACTTTCACGAAGATTTAAAAATAAAAGAATATGTTAAGAAAAACTATTACCACGCAGGGATTTCTTCTATTCAAATAGAAAGAACATCACCTACAGAAGTAGCAGTTATCATAGAAACTGGAAAAGCTGGAATCTTAATCGGAAGAAAAGGTCAAGAAATTGAAGCTTTAAAAGTAAAATTGGAAAAATTAACTGGTAAAAGAGTACAAATTAAAGTACAAGAAATCAAAAATCCTAATAAAGACGCTCAATTAGTAGCAGAAAGTATTGCAACTGCAATTGAAAAAAGGGTTGCTTATAAAAGAGCAGTTCAACAAGCTATTCAAAGAGCAGAAAAAGCTGGGATTAAAGGAATTAAAGTTATGGTATCGGGAAGATTGAATGGTGCCGAAATTGCAAGAAGTGAATGGACACTTTCAGGAAGAGTACCACTACATACTTTAAGAGCAGATGTTGATTATGCAACAGCTACTGCACACACTACATACGGTGCTTTAGGATTAAAAGTATGGATATTTAATGGTGAAGTTCTTTCTACTACAAAGGAAGGAGAAAACGAATAATATGTTAATACCTAAAAGAACGAAATATAGAAAACAGTTCAGAGGAAAAATGGGTGGCGTAGCAACTAAAGGAAATAAAGTTGATTTTGGTGAATTTGGACTTGCCGCTAAAGAATTTGGTTGGATTACTTCAAGACAAATTGAGGCTTGTAGGGTAACAATCAACAGAACGTTTAAAAGAGAAGGTAAAATTTGGATTAGAATATTCCCTGATAAACCTTATACAAAAAGACCTGAAGGAACAAGAATGGGTAAAGGTAAAGGTAATGCAGAAGGTTGGGTAGCAGTAGTTAAAAAGAATAAAATAATGTTTGAAGTTGGTGGAGTATCAGAAGAGAAAGCCAAAGAAGCATTAAGAAAAGCTGGACATAAACTACCTATAAAAGTTAAATTTGTTAGAAAAGAAGAAGTAGGTGGTGATAAGTAATGACAATTAACGAAATTAGAGAATTATCATTGGAAGAATTGGAAGTTAAAGTAAATGAATTGAAACAAGAATTGTTTAATTTAAAATTTCAAAAAACTCTTGGACAATTACAAAACACTGCTAAAATACGAGATGTTAAAAGAACAATAGCAAGACTAAAAACTGTTGTAACTGAAAAAACTGGTAAATAGGAGGATCAAGAGTGGAAAATAAAAGAAACGAAAGAAAAGTAAGAGAAGGAATTGTTGTTTCTAATAAAATGGATAAAACTGTAGTTGTTATTGAAGAAACAATGAAATTACACAAACTTTATAAAAAGAGAGTAAAAACTTCTAAAAAATATAAAGCACACGATGAAAACAATGATTGTGGAATCGGAGATAAAGTGCAAATTATGGAAACTAGACCATTAAGTAAAGATAAAAGATGGAGAGTTGTTACAATCTTAGAAAGAGCTAAATAATTTGATCTTATTAAGAAAATTGCTTGATGTTTTATTTTCAATATTAAAATTAAGAAGAAAATAGTGTGAGTTAATATTTGAGAGGAGGAAATTTTAAATGGTTCAACAACAATCGATGCTTAATGTTGCTGATAACACTGGAGCTAAAAAAATCATGGTTATTAGAGTATTAGGTGGATCAAGAAGAAGATTCGGTAAAATTGGAGACATCGTAGTAGCAACTGTAAAAGAAGCTATACCAAACGGAAACGTTAAAAAAGGTGATGTAGTTAAAGCTGTAATCGTTAGAACTAGAAAAGAATTAAAAAGAGCAGATGGTTCATATATAAAATTTGATGACAATGCGGCAGTTATTTTGAATACGGCATTAGAAGTAAGAGGGACAAGAATTTTTGGACCTGTAGCAAGAGAATTAAGAGCGAAAAACTTTATGAAAATAGTTTCTCTAGCACCAGAAGTATTATAGGAAGGAGAGTTAAACGTGGCTAAACCAAACTTAAAATCAGTACCTAGAAGATTACATGTTAAAACTGGAGATACAGTTATTGTAATTAGTGGTAGATCAAAAGATTTGTTACGTAATGAAAACAGTACACAAACTGGAGATAAAGGAAAAATTGGAAAAGTATTAAAAGTATTCCCTAAAACTGGAAAAATAATTGTTGAGGGTGTAAATATCAAAAAAAGACATATTAAACCTAATGCAATGAACCCACAAGGCGAAGTTGTAGAAAGAGAAATGCCAATCTTCTCATCTAAAGTAATGCTTTGGGATGAAGGAGCAGGAAAACCTACAAGAGTAAGAAAAGAAATAAGAGATGGAAAAAAAGTAAGAATATCAGTTGTATCTGGTAATGAAATATAATATTTTAGAGAGGAGGATGTAATAAATGGCTGAAAAATATATTCCAAGATTACAAAAATTATACAAAGATGAAATAGTTTCATCATTATTGAAAGAATTAAATTTATCTAATGTTATGCAAGTGCCAAAACTTGATAAAATAGTAGTGAATATGGGGATTGGAGAAGCAGTAAGCAATCCTAAATTAATAGATACAGCTATTGCTGAATTAGCACAAATTACAGGACAACAGCCTGTAGCAAGAGCTGCTAGAAAATCAGAAGCTGGATTTAAATTAAGAGAAGGACAAAAAATTGGAGCAAAAGTTACATTAAGAAAAGAAAAAATGTATGAATTCCTAGACAGATTAATCAGTATCACATTACCAAGGGTAAGAGATTTTGAAGGTGTTTCATCTAAAGGATTTGATGGAAGAGGAAACTACACATTAGGATTAAAAGAACAAATCGTATTCCCTGAAATCGAAATTGATAAAGTAGATAAAATCTTCGGATTAGGAATTACAATTGTATCTACAGCACAAAATGATGAGCAAGGAAGAGCTTTATTAAAAGCATTCGGAATGCCGTTTGCAAAATAGTATTATTTTGAAGGAGGTGTAATTTAATCAATGGCTAAAAAAGCAATGGTTGAAAGAAACTTAAAAAGAGAAAAAACAGTTGATAAATATGCAGCTAAAAGAGCTGAATTAAAAGCAAGAGCTAAAAAAGGTGATAGAGAAGCAATTTTAGAATTATCTAAATTACCAAGAAATGCTTCGCCTACAAGAGTTAGAAATAGATGTCAAATTAACGGAAGACCAAGAGGATATATGAGAGAATTTGGTATTTCAAGAGTTATGTTCAGACAATTAGCAGGAGAGGGAGTTATCCCTGGAGTAAAAAAATCAAGTTGGTAATTTTGAGAGGAGGAAGAATTAATGTATTTAACAGATCCTATTGCTGATATGCTTACTAGAATCAGAAACGGAAACATGGCTAAACATGCACAAGTTGCAGTACCATTTTCAAGAATTAAAGAAAGTATAGCAAATATATTAAAAAATGAAGGATATATAAACGGTTACGAAATTAAAGAAGAAGGAGCTATAAAAAATATAGTTGTTTCTTTAAAAACTGTAGATGGAGAAGCTGTAATTAAAGGATTGAAAAGAATTTCAAAACCTGGAAGAAGAGTTTACACATCTGTAGAAAATTTACCTAAAGTATTAGGTGGATTAGGAATTGCCATTGTCTCAACACCACAAGGTGTTATTACAGACAAGGAATGCAGAAAGCATAATGTTGGTGGAGAAGTTCTTTGCTACGTGTGGTAATTTACGCATTTTATAAATTAGGAGGATAAACAATGTCAAGAATAGGTAAGAAACCTATAACTATACCTGCTGGTGTTGAAGTTAAGCAGGATGGGAACACTTTTACTGTAAAAGGGCCAAAAGGACAATTAGTAAGAGAATTAAGCAGTGAAATTAAAGTAAATATTGATGGTAATGAAATTACATTTGAAAGACCAAATGATTTACCAAATATAAGAGCTCTTCATGGAACTACAAGAGCAAACTTAAACAATATGATTGTTGGAGTAAGTGAAGGATTTACTAGAGGATTAGAATTAGTCGGAGTAGGATATAGAGTACAAGCTAGTGGAAAAGGATTAACATTATCTTTAGGATATTCACATCCAGTTGAAGTTGAAGCAGTAGAAGGAATTACTTTCAAAGTTGAAGGAAATACTAAAATTTCTGTTGAAGGAATTGACAAACAATTAGTTGGACAAGTTGCTGCAAACATCAGAGCTAAACGTCCACCTGAACCATATAAAGGAAAAGGTGTTAAATACGCTGATGAAGTAATTAGAAGAAAAGAAGGTAAGAAAGGATAGGAGGTAGATTTTAATGGTAAAAAAACTTGATAGAAATAAATTAAGACAAAAAAAACATAGAAGTATTAGAAAAAAAATCGTTGGAACTGCTGAAAGACCTAGACTTGCTGTGTATAGAAGTTTACAAAATATCTTCGTTCAAGTAATTGATGATACAACAGGAAATACTTTAGTTTCTGCATCAACTATTGAAAAAGGTGCAAAAATTGAAAAAGGTTCAAATATCGAAGCAGCTAAACAAATAGGAGAAAGAATTGCTAAAAAAGCATTAGATAAAGGGATTACTACTGTTGTATTCGACAGAGGAGGATACGTTTACACAGGAAGAGTTAAAGCTGTTGCAGATGCTGCGAGAGAAGCAGGATTAAAATTCTAAAGATAAGGAGGATTTATTTTGGCTAGAGATAGAGATAACAGAGAAAGAGAAAGTGAATATAAAGAAAGACTTTTAAGAATAAGCAGAGTTTCTAAAACTGTTAAAGGAGGAAGAAGAATTTCGTTCTCAGTATTAGCAGCTGTTGGAGATGAAAAAGGAAAAGTAGGTATCGGTTTAGGAAAAGCTAACGGAGTACCTGATGCAATCAGAAAAGCTATTGCAAATGCTAAGAAAAACTTAGTAACTGTTTCATTAAAAGGTGGAACATTGCCACATGAGCAAATTGGTAAATATAATGCAACTTCTGTATTATTGAAACCAGCTTCAAAAGGGACAGGAGTTATCGCTGGTTCAGCAACTAGGGAATTATTAGAGCTAGCAGGTGTAAAAGATGTACTTACAAAAATTAGAGGTTCAAAAACTAAAGATAATGTTGCAAGAGCAACTTTAGAAGGATTAAAACAATTGCGTTCTCTTGAAGATGTAGCAAGACTTAGAGGAAAATCAGTTGAAGAAATTTTAGGATAATAAGGTTAGGAGGTAAAATTAATGTCTAAAGTAAAAGTAACGCTTGTAAAAGGAATTAATGGAAGAAAACCTAATCATGTTGCGACTGTAAAATCACTTGGATTAAGAAAAATCAGTCAAAGCGCAGTTCATAACAAAACTGCTGATATAGAAGGAAAAATTAAATTAGTTTCTTATTTACTTAAAGTAGAGGAGGTTTAGAATAGATGAATCTTAATGAATTAAGACCTGCTGCTGGATCGAAAAGAGAAAGAAGAAGAGTAGGGAGAGGACACGGAACTGGTTGGGGAAAAACTGCTGGTAAAGGTCACAATGGACAAAAACAAAGATCAGGTTCATATGTATCACCTATATTTGAGGGTGGACAAATGCCTATTATTAGAAGAATTCCTAAAAGAGGATTTTCTAATGCACCGTTTAAAAAAGATATAATAGTAATTACATTGGCTGACATTGTTGAAAGATTTAATGATGGAGATGTAGTTAGTTTACAAACATTAGTTGAAAATGGAATAGTTAAAAACCCTAAATTTATAACAAAATATTCGGATGAAGCTTTAAGAAATACAAAAGGTAGAAGAGCTGTAAGAGAATATTTAAATGTAAATATTGAATCATATGTAAAGGAAAAAGATTTTACAAGTTTGTTAAAAATCATAGGGAATGCAGAAGTTAATAAAAAACTAACTGTAAAAGCACACAAAGTTTCTAAAACAGCTAAAGAATTAATTGAAAAAGCTGGAGGAAATGTAGAATTATTAGAAGTAAAATCATATTCAGCTAAAGCAGGAAATAATAAAAAAGAAGATGGGAATAAGTAAGATTTAATATCTTGCTTTTTCTTCATACACTAAAGGAGTGATAGAATTGACTCTAGCTGAAGCAGTAACAAGCAGGGTAAAAGCTATTTTTAATATACCCGAACTAGAAAAAAGAGTAACATTTACATTACTTATGATAATGGTTGCAAGAGTTGGAATTCATATAGCAGTTCCGGGAATTAATACAGAGGCTTTTAAAAATTTCCAGCAGGGAAATGCAATTGCTCAATTTTTAAATTTATTTTCGGGTGGAGCTGTTGAAAGAGCTTCAATTTTTGCGTTGGGAATTGTCCCATATATTAATGCTTCCATCGTATTTCAATTATTAGGAGTTATTTTCCCTAAAATAGATGAAATGCAAAAAGAAGGTGGAAAAGAAAGAGATAAAATAACTCAATGGTCAAGATATGTAACAATTGTATTGGCAATAATTCAATCATTTGGAATTGCAGTTTTAATGCAAAATCAAGGATTAGTATTGGAACCAGGTCCAAAATTCATACTTAGTACAGTAGTTCTAATTACAGGTGGAACTTCATTCTTAATGTGGATTTCTGAAAGAATTTCAATAAGAGGTATTGGAAATGGTACGTCAATGTTGATTTTCTTAAATATTGTTGCAGGACTTCCGTCTGTTATCAGTGCTATGTTTACTGGATTACCTAGCGGAATGGGAAAAGTTCTATTAGGATTATCAATTGTAGCATTTGTGGTATTTATTGCACTAATGGTAATTGTACAGCTTGCTGAAAGAAGAATACCTATTCAATATGCAGGAAAAGGTAGTCTTGGATTTGGTGGGGGACAAAGTACAGTTGGAAAAAGAACATATTTACCATTAAAAATAAATATGTCTGGAGTAATGCCAATAATCTTTGCATCAGTATTAATGGCAGCCCCACCGTTTTTAGTTTCAATGATGAAAACTGGAGATTTAAAAAACTTTTTAGCAGCTCAGTTTGAGCCAAAAGGAGTTTTATATTTATTATTATTTGCAATATTAATTACAGTATTTTCATTTTTCTACACACTTACTATTGCTTTTGATCCAGACAAAGTGTCTGATGATTTGAAGCAAAGCGGAGGAACAATTCCAACAGTAAGAGCTGGAAAAGAAACTGCTGATTATTTGGAAAAAGTTGCAACAAGAGTAACATTTGGAAGTGCGATATTTTTATCATTATTGGGAATTATGCCAAATATATGGTTTGGGTATATCTTAAAACTTCCAGTTATGCTTGGAGGAACAAGTTTACTAATCTTAGTTGGAACTGCAGTAGAATTACTATTACAAATAGATTCTTACTTGGCAGTTAAGCAAATGAAAGGTTTTATAAACAAAAGAAATCGTTAAAAATAAAAATTTAATAATTAAAATATAATTTTAAAAGCACACTAAATGTGTGCTTTTTTTGTTTGAACAAGGGGGTTTTGATTCCCTTGCATAATAATATTTATTCTATTGATAATTTCAAATGTATATTCTTGTCACATATGTATTATCTCACAACATTTCTAAAAAAATTACTAAAAAATAATAGTTATTAAAATGTAGTAGTTAATTTTTCAAATATTTTTTTCTTAATAAATATGAAATAAGTTCCAATATAATTGCAACACCAAATATCAGATATACAAATATCCCAATTTCTCGTATATCAAAATACATGCTTCCCGACATAAACATATCGTATCCAATTCCACCTGCACCTGCAGCAGCTCCAACAAGAACAGCATTTGTAAAATTGATTTCAAAACGGATGAATGTCCATGATAGAAGAGAAGTGCTTGTACTTGGCAATACAGCCTGAAAAATAACTTTCCAGAATGAAGCACCTGTTGCTCTAAGAGCTTCGATAATTCCGTTGTCAATTTCTTCTATGCTTTCAGAATAGGCTTTTACAAGGTAAGCAACGCTGTGAAAAGTCATTCCTATAATTGCCGCTTCTACACCAACATTTGCAACGACTGAAAATACCATAACCCATAATATTGTTGGAATAGCACGGAAAAATGTTATGCTTAATTTTATAATTTTAGAAACATATTTGCTTGATAAATTTTGCGCTGCAAAGAAAGATAGAAATAGAGCTATAAAAGAACCTATAATTGTTGTTAAAGCTGCTAAAGCAATTGTTACCATAAGGCTTTGAAAAACTTGGCTATAGGTGTATCTATCTGATAATTTTGGAGAAAAGAACATCGTTTTCAAATCTTTAAAAAAATGGTCAGCAGCTTCAGCGATATTTACATTGCCAAAATCCATTGTAATCAATGTATAAATTGTAATAATTGACAATAGGAATAAAGTTGCGTATAAATAAATTTTTGATTTTGTAAGTTTTCTTATCTTTATTTTTTCCAAAAGAAAATTCACCTTCCTTCTGTTAATTTGTTTTACATCATTTCTTTTCTAAGTTTGTTAGACAGAATTTCTATTCCAATTACAATAACCGTAACTGTTAAAATTACGAGTCCAGCGGCATCATACCTAAAACTTTTGTAATACAGGTTAAATGTGAATCCTATTCCAGTTCCTGTTAAAATACCAACCAGTGTAGATTCCCGCACGCCAGTTTCAATAAAGAACAGAAGCCAAGACAGGAGCTGTGAGGAAACGCTTGGGATAACTCCGCAGAATATTATCTGAAAATAGGAAGCTCCTACTGATTTTAGTGCTTCAATTACATCACTTGCCACCTCGTCAATTGTTTCGGAAAAGGCACGTGTTAAATATCCAAATGTTATCAAAAATAGTGCAAGAAATCCTGTAAATTGACTTTGCTTAAAGGAAAATACAAGTATTAACGCCCATGCTACAATTGGAATATTTCTAAAAAAAGAAGCAATTATCTTTGTTATAATTTTTGTAAAAATATTTATTCCAGTTGAATTAGATCCGATTATTGCAAGAAATAGCGCAAAAGTTGCGGAAATTGTTGTGGAAGTTATGGCAAGTAAAACTGTTTTTATTACGGAATCCATAATTTCTGGAAAATACTGCAAAGCATTCTGTGTAGGGATAAATTTTTGTAAAAGCCAAAAGATTCCAGCTGGAATTGAAGAAAATGCCATCCCATTCTGGAAGCCTGCAATAATGGAGGATATTGTATAAATTAGAATAATTGCTGATATAAATATAATTTTAGAGTAAAATCTTTGCTTAAAAATATCTTTTTTACTTAACTTCATAAAACCTCCTTATCAAGTATTTTCTTCATCTTTATAAATAAATTCGATCATATCATCTGTAAGCCGTTCTGTTTTATCGTCAAAAATTTTCTCGCCTTTATTCAAGGCAATGATCCTGTCAGAATATTTTTTGGCAATATCAACTTGATGAAGATTCACAATACACGTAATTTTCAGTTCGGAAACAATTTTTTTTAAATAGTCCATTATATTTTCAGCAGTTTTAGGATCAAGAGAGGCAATTGGCTCATCACAAAGTAATAGTTTTGGTTTTTGCATAATTGCCCTTGCAATCCCTACACGTTGCTTCTGACCTCCAGATAATTCGTTACATTTTCGATAGGCGTACTTAGTCATATTTACTTTTTCCAGAAAGTTAAAAGCTTCCTTTTTCTCTTCCTCTGAATAAATACCTAATATTCCAGCAATTACCGATTTATATCCAAGCCTTCCATGAAGCACATTTTCAATAACAGTAAGCCTTTCCACAAGATTATAACTTTGAAAAATCATTCCAATTTCTCGTCTTACAATTTCTATTTCCGTTTTTTTCAAATTCTCAATATTTTTATCTTCAAATAAAATTGAACCTTGTGAAATATCAATCATTTTGTTCATACTTCTAAGTAATGTTGATTTTCCTGATCCTGAAGGACCAATAATCGAGATAAATTCACCTTTTTCGACATCAAATGAAATATTTTTCAAGGCATTTGTCCCATTGTTATATTTTTTTTCAACATTTTTTATACTTAATAACATAAATATTTCCTTTCTATAAGATTATTAAAGTAGTTTTACTATACAAATAAAAGTTTAAAAAATAAGGCATATCAGTTGTAGTATGCCTATTATAGTTTCTAAAAATTTATCTATTTCCAATGTTAATTTTATTTGGATTTTGATTTTCGTTTGTATTTTTCATATTGCCATTGCTATTATTATTACTTGAATTATTTAAAATATTAATCGAAGTATTATTAGTTTGATTAGTATTTTCTGTAGCTGTATTAGTTGTTGGTTGTTCAAATGTAATAATAGTTCCTAGCGATAATAAATCTCTTTGAAGTTTATCAAGTTTATTTTTTTGTACATAAACATTGTCAATTAGCGTTTCAATATTTTTATTATCTTCTTCATATTTAGCCATAATTTGTTGGTAATTGTTATTTCTTAAATTTTCAATTTTTTGAGTCAATAAAGTTTTTTCCTCATCAGTTAGCACAGTATGATTCAAGTTTTTAAAATTGTTATTTTCAAGAACAAGCTCTGAAGCTAATTTTATAATTTTTCCTTCGAGTAAATCATTTTTTGAGTATTCAATAATTGTACTGATTTTGTTAGCAAAAAACATTGTTTTTGAAGTAAAATTATCTTTGTTATACGTAATTTCATAACCATTATTTTGTCCTTTTATAAATGCCTTTGCATTATTTTCCATCACAACTTCTCCACTAATTTGTGTATTATCTCCATTTAGACCTTTAGCAACGATTTTTCCATCATTGATATCAATATCAGCTATTCTTACATTTAAATCTTTTATTTCTTTTATAAGAGCAGTTGCTTTTAAGGCACTGTTTAATGAAATTTCTAAGTCTTTTCCTTTATCCAAAAATATGTATAGATTCATATTTTGAACACTATTGTTGGAATTAATGTTATTAAAATCATTTAATGAAATTTCTTTTTCTAGTTTAGTCAAGTTGTCAGAAACATTTGTAAGAGCAATATCTCGCTCCAATTCAATTTCAGTTATAGTTTTTTCAATATTTTCCTTTTCAATATTAATAGATTTTGCCAAAGGTTTTATTTCATTATTTAGTTCCATAATTTTTTGAGCTTTACTTTTTAAATCTGTAAGTCCCACATAATCCTGTTTTAACACATTAACTTTTTCAATATTTTCACGTAATTTACTATTAATAAAATTATCAGTATTAGTTGTCAAAGTTGTAACTTTAGTTGTTGTTTCTTTAATAAAGTCAGCTGTTGATTTATCAGCTTTTTCCTGAGTAGTAAGAGAATTTATTTTATCGGTAAAAGTATCAATCTGAGAACTTTTTTCGTTATAAATATCCTCCAGATTCACATCTTCTAGCTTTAAGTTAGATAGTGTCAATTTTGGAACAAGCTTAAACAGCCCAGTTCCGATAACTCCAACATTAGCTCGTCCTTTTCCCAAATTTTTTCCATTAACAACAAAATTATCAAAAACCATCTCATTATTTTTTATAGAAAATTTTACATTCTCAAATTCTGAATGTTTAGTTTTTGTCATATACGAAACAATGTTACTGGAAAACATTACACTACAAAGTAGTACGAACAAAGCTATTAAAACAAGGCTTAATAGCCATTTTAATATTTTCACAAAATAACCTCCTTTTAAGAATTTATTATTTTAATATTTACATTAAATAAGCTGTTAAAAATAGATGCTATAAATTTTATATCTATTTAAAACAGCTCCTTTCTGAAACTTATCCAAAATAATTCAAAATTGAATTTTAAACTTTAAAATATAATTTTTATTTAATTTTAAATACAAATAAGTTATTTAATATTTTTTATTGCTTCATCAATATTTGACAATTTATATTCGTCAGTTATAGATTTTACAAATTTTTGTTGTTCAACTTGTCTTTTTTGAGTTTTTAATTGACTTTTTATAGCTTCCTTAACTTTTTCAAAAGGAATCAATCCTTTTGTATTTTTTTCTAAAACTTTTACAATGTATAAATCATTTCCAACAGTAACTACGTTATTTACAATTTGTCCAGCAGATACATTTTTAATAGCTTCATTTAAAGGACCAAAACGGCTTTCTAATTGACTCAATGGAATTTCCTGAGTTTCACCATTTTCAGTAACCCCTTGAATACTTGCATTATATTTTTGTGCATAGGCAGTAAAATTGGCAGGGTTTGCAACAGCTTCTTTTAATACTTGATTTGCCTTTGCAGAATCAGAAGTGTTAAATACAATGAGTTGTAATCTCACAGTATCTTCCTGACGTGTAAAATTAGCTGCATTTGCATCATAAATATTTTTTGCATCGTCATCACTAACTTTTGCTTTTTCATTAAGTTCATTAAATATAGCTAGATTAGCTAATAACTGCTCTTGTAAAATATTTTGGCTTTCAGTATATTTTTTATCATTATTAAGTTTTTGCTCTTTTCCTTTCAAAGCAATTGCTCTATTTATAGCAATATTTTTTATAATAGACTGTTTCATCTGTGCAATTTGTTCAGGACTAAGATCTTTTGCAGTTAGACCATTAGAAAATAATCCCTTTTCCAGTTCATTATTAACTTCATTTTCATATACCTTTATTTTTTTATCTGATGATTCAAACAAAACTTTCCCACTTTGCCCACTATTATTTCCACAAGCAATTACAAATATACATAATAAGGTCAAAATGCCTACTTTAATTTTATTTTTCATTATAGTTGTCCTCCAAACTAATTTTTATATTTAATTTATGTTTTTAGTATATCATAACATTACAAACATTTCAAACTTTTAATTTCTTTGACAGAGTAAAAATTTAGGTTCAAACAAATAAAATCAAAAAAGATAAAACTCAAAAACCTTTATTTTTTGTATACTCTTGTTACATATGTATTATCTTAGAACATTTTTTATTATATTCTGTTAAAAAAATTGTTGACAAATGCAAAAAAATACTATATAATATTATCTGTAAGTTTACTTTTTAAGTAAGTTAAGCCTTGGTGGCGAAATCGGTAGACGCACAGGACTTAAAATCCTGTGGGAATTTATCCCGTGCCGGTTCAAGTCCGGCCCGAGGCACCACTTAATAATAAACTACATTAATTGTCGCGGGATAGAGCAGCATGGTAGCTCGTCGGGCTCATAACCCGAAGGTCGTTGGTTCAAATCCAGCTCCCGCCACCAAATGCCTAGATAGCTCAGTTGGCTAGAGCATACGGTTCATACCCGTAGGGTCGGAAGTTCGAATCTTCTTCTAGGCACCACTATATTAATCAAGTTATACTTACAATTGTTGTAGGTATTTTTTTTATAAACAAAAATATACATATTAAATTAACAAGGATTCATATTCTTAGTTAAGTTTTAAAAGGAAAAATTGATAAATTAAAATGAGTCTATTAAATTAAGTATATTCCAGTAGAAAAATAAACTTACATTTCATCCTATCTTCAAATTTTGATATTAAATAAAACTCATTGATTTCTGAGTACAACAAACGTAACTAAAGTTATAAAAAAAATCATTATTAAATATTAGACACTTTTTTCTAATTTTTTGTGTAGTTATTTATCAACTAAGTTTTATAGTTAAGAAAATATTTTACTTTAAATAGAGAGAAATTTAGTATGTAATTTTATGATATATTTTAGTATTATACTTGATTGTACAATACAGCTATACAAAAACACAAATTTTTTGAAAAAAAGTAGTTGACAAATAAATTCAGTTATGATAATATATATCTTGTCGATACGAAATCGTGTCGCAGGACAATTGAGATAAGAATAGAAGAAGCAATAATGTGTAAAAGATAAATAATAGTCAAGAGCTCTTGTTGTAAAACAAGATTCTCGTCAAGATAAAGGTGAAATTTAAATATATGTAAAATATATTGAATGAAGAGTTTGATCCTGGCTCAGGATGAACGCTGACAGAATGCTTAACACATGCAAGTCTTTGGCAAATCTGTGCTTGCACAGCCTAGCCAAGGCGGACGGGTGAGTAACGCGTAAAGAACTTGCCCTGCAGATAGGGATAACAGACGGAAACGACTGATAACACCTGATACAATTGCCGGCACGCATGTGCCTGGCAATGAAAAGAGATGCTGCAGGAGAGCTTTGCGTCCTATTAGCTTGTTGGTGAGGTAACGGCTCACCAAGGCGATGATAGGTAGCCGGCCTGAGAGGGTGAACGGCCACAAGGGGACTGAGATACGGCCCTTACTCCTACGGGAGGCAGCAGTGGGGAATATTGGACAATGGGGGCAACCCTGATCCAGCAATTCTGTGTGCACGAAGAAGGTTTTCGGATTGTAAAGTGCTTTCAGCAGGGAAGAAGAAAGTGACGGTACCTGCAGAAGAAGCGACGGCTAAATACGTGCCAGCAGCCGCGGTAATACGTATGTCGCAAGCGTTATCCGGAATTATTGGGCATAAAGGGCATCTAGGCGGCCAGACAAGTCTGGGGTGAAAACTTGCGGCTCAACCGCAAGCCTGCCCTGGAAACTGTTTGGCTAGAGTGCTGGAGAGGTGGACGGAACTGCACGAGTAGAGGTGAAATTCGTAGATATGTGCAGGAATGCCGATGATGAAGATAGTTCACTGGACGGCAACTGACGCTGAAGTGCGAAAGCTAGGGGAGCGAACAGGATTAGATACCCTGGTAGTCCTAGCTGTAAACGATGATTACTGGGTGTGGGCATGAAGAGTGTCCGTGCCGAAGCAAATGCGATAAGTAATCCGCCTGGGGAGTACGGCCGCAAGGCTGAAACTCAAAGGAATTGACGGGGACCCGCACAAGCGGTGGAGCATGTGGTTTAATTCGACGCAACGCGAGGAACCTTACCAGATCTTGACATCCTACGAATGCCTGTGAGAACAGGCAGTGCCTTCGGGAACGTAGAGACAGGTGGTGCATGGCTGTCGACAGCTCGTGTCGTGAGATGTTGGGTTAAGTCCCGCAACGAGCGCAACCCCTATCGTTAGTTACCATCATTAAGTTGGGGACTCTAGCGAGACTGCCTGCGAAGAGCAGGAGGAAGGTGGGGATGACGTCAAGTCATCATGCCCCTTATGATCTGGGCTACACACGTGCTACAATGGCCGGTACAGAGAGCTGCAAAGCGGCAACGCCAAGCGAATCTTTAAAGCCGGTCCAAGTTCGGATTGAAGTCTGCAACTCGACTTCATGAAGCTGGAATCGCTAGTAATCGCAGATCAGCAATGCTGCGGTGAATACGTTCTCGGGTCTTGTACACACCGCCCGTCACACCACGAGAGTTGTTTGCACCTGAAGCTGCCGGTCTAACCGCAAGGAGGAAGGCATCTAAGGTGTGGATAGTGATTGGGGTGAAGTCGTAACAAGGTATCCGTACCGGAAGGTGCGGATGGATCACCTCCTTTCTAAGGAGTTAATTCATTACACTGCTTCTTC